>NZ_NFUX01000130.1:0-7967 GCF_002264385.1 Paenibacillus sp. VTT E-133280 | reverse complement strand
AAAGGAGGGGCACATGGATCATATAGGGGTTTATAGAGTAAGGCGTCCGTCGTTAATACCGCTGCTGGTGTATATCAGTCTGCTAATGGGGATTCAAATATTTCAAATTTATAACCTGAACTATCGCTATACCGCTAGCGACGATTTGGTGCTTTCTTGTTTACTTTATGGTCAGGCTATTATTTGTCTGATTGTTGCATTCGTGTTAGTCTACAGGATATTTACCATCAGAAGGGTTGTTGAAATTCAGATTCAACCGGAATCTATATTAATAGAAGATCTAAGAATAGAAGCAGAGCGGATTAATGATATTTATATAAAGGGATATTTTAGTCCTGTAGTTGGGATTAGACCTAAAGTGAATAAATTTGTTCCTTATAAATTATGTTTTAATTTTTTGTCCCAAAAAGATGAAGATGAAGTGATGAAACAGTTAAAAGCTTGGGCCGAACGAAATCAGATCAAAGTAACGCATAAAAATTTTTCAAGATGGCTATAAGCTTCTTTAGACTAATATACGAAATGGAAGACACTGACTCCTTGTTGGTGTCTTTTTTGATTAGCCTACACGTCATATGACATGTAACAAAGCTAAGTGGTGACAGAACGTTTCTAGCTAGAATGACATTCCGTTTGTGATACTCAGAACAGATTCGGAATTCACAAATAACCCTATAGAGGAGAATGGATTATGAAGAAAAAGACACGCAGGCTCAGCGTCATCGCACTATTATTATCAGCAGCTGTATTTACAGCATGTTCAGCACCAGTCTCCAGTAACGCAACAAACACGACTGAAGCTCAAACTACGACGGAGGAAAGGTCAAACAGCGCTAAAGTAGCTTTTAATGGAAAAGAAATCGAGACTTTCGCGGACCCTATATTTGCGCAGAAAATGAAGGAATACAATGTGAACGGATCCAATTTTGTAGTGGTTAAAGACGGAAAGGTGCTTGTGAATAAAGGGTACGGATATGCGGACAAAGAAAAGAAAACCCTTGTCGATAAGAATACCGTCTTTCAGATCGCATCCGTCTCGAAGACATTTACCGCTTTAGCAGCTCTGCAGCTAGTGGAACAAGGAAAGATGGATCTTGATCACGATATCAATACGTATCTTGGAGGAATGAAAGTACCTAATGAAACGGAAACTCCGTTAACCTTAAGAAGTATGTTGTCATACACAACGGGCTTTGATTACCCGGATAAAGCTAACTTTGTTGCACCGGAATATGTAGATCAAGACATCCCCATGAAAAAGTTTATGACGGAGCATATGCCGACGGTCGTTCGGACACCAGGTGAAGCTTACACCTATGATAATTTTGCCTTTTTACTTGCGGGTTACGCGATTGAGAACGTAAGTGGTATCCCGTTTTATAAGTATATGGAGAACCAGGTGTTCAAACCGTTAGGGATGGACTCTACCAGTGCACGTTTTACCCCAGAGCTTTTAGATAGAATGGCCACACATTATGGTCCAGATGGTAAACCTCATCCAACCTTTGGGCATGCTCCTACTGATGGGCCACAGGGCAGCATCCTTTCCACAGGAGAAGATATGGCTAAATATTTAACTCTTTTTCAACAACAGGGTAGCGTGAATGGAAAGCAAATCATTAGTAAAGAAACCACAAAGATGATGCAAACGTACTCCGTTTTTGCGAATGAATTGCTTCCGATGACGACGATTGGAGGATTTGAAGGGTATCGTAATGATCTGATGAACGGCCATCATGTGGTTCTCAAAGGGGGGAATATGCCTGGTCATCAATCCCTGATCGTATTATTGCCCGAGGAGAATACCGCTTTCTATATGTCTTATAACAATGACACAATGATGAGCTTAGATATTTATGAAGCCTTGATGGATCACTATTTCCCTGAAAAGAAAGCGCCAGAGGCGCCAACGTATCTCCCATTGCCTGCATCAGAAGCTGCTAAATATACTGGAACTTATTTGAACACAAGATTCTATTTCTTGAAATCGAACTTCACCTACGCAGATGGCAATCTGATTATGGAAACTGGAACTAGCGGTACACATACGTTAAGAATGATTAATCCGCTATTGTTCGAAGATGAATCAGGTAATAAATTGGCCTTTAAAAAAGATCATAACGATCAGATCGAATATTTTTATTATACGAATCCTAATAGCCCAGACTTTGTTTCAGATGCTCGTAAGGTGCACACGAAGCCAGCATTCGCTGATGTATCTGAGGAGAGCGCTTATAAATCTTACATCGACAACCTGTATTCGCTTGATGTGATAAGTGCTAAATCTGGCAACAATTTCGAACCACAGGAAACCATGACACAAGGTGAGTTTATGGATGCTCTAATTCTTGCCCATGGATGGTACGGCTTTCCTCATTTAATTGAGGGGAATAAAGAATTAACGAAAAAAGGAATCCCTGGTTTTGATCGTAATGCTGTCATCACAAGACAAGTAGCAGCCGTTATGATTCAAAATTTAAAACAAGCTAAGAAAGCATCGGAAATCACGCTTAAGGGGGATACAGATGTTTGGGCCGCTGATGCGATCACAGCCTTAGTCTCTCAAGGCATCGTCGATCCAGATACAAAAGTGAATGATGACGGGACTGTCGATTTTCGTTCTAAAAAGCCTTTGCTTCGCCAAGAAGCGAGTGCAATACTTGATCTTGCTTTTGGATACTATACGTTGCCAATCAAACACTAAGGAATTGGACGCCTCAGAGAGACTCTTTGGGGTGTTTTTTTTATGATAGGTTTAAGAGCTAAATGAAATTATCGGTAGTATAAGGTTATTATAAATGCTAAAATTACCCAAAAGTATACTCTAAACAGCAAGGGGGTATTTTTTTGGATTACAAAGGGTCATCAGTGTATGACAATGCGGATTTTTTCTATAACTATTTATTAAGAAGGAACAGAGCGGATAGCCCAAATAACATTATTGAAAAGCCGGTTATATATGATTTTATGGGCGATGTACTTGGGAAAAAGGTGCTCGATTTAGGATGCGGGGATGCTAAGTTCGGATATGAGTTGCTTGAGCAGGGATGTATCTTTTACGAAGGTGTGGAAGGTTCAAGTAATATGGTCAAAGCGGCAAAAGAACTGTTAAATACATCTAAAAGTGAGATTCACCATGCTACTATGGAGAGTTGGAATTACCCAAAAGAGAAATATGATTTGGTAATCTCTCGATTAGCTATTCATTATTTACAAGACCTAGAACCAATCTTTGATAGTATCCGTAGTGCGCTTATCCCTAATGGTCAGTTTATTTTTAGTGTACAGCATCCGGTTCTAACATCATCCATGAAAAGTGCAATAACTTCAGAAAGAAAGTCGGACTGGATCGTCGATAACTATTTTGAAATGGGTAAGAGAATGGAGCCTTGGATTGGAGAAAGTGTAGTTAAGTACCACAGAACTTTTGAAGAGTATTTTCAGTCACTGAAACATGTTGGATTTAAAATAGAGGATATTAGAGAATGTAAACCAAATCCTCAGTTTTTTAATAGTGTAGGAGAGTATAAGAGAAGGATGAGAATCCCACTTTTTCTCGTGTTTAAATGTATAAAATAGTTTGTTGAAGTAACGCTAGTCTAATGAGCATATGAATGAAAAGAAATGCAATAAGGAGGACTAAGATGAAACGGATGCAGTTTATACGCCCAACCGAGCATTACGATCAAAGAATTACTGATATCGATGAGCAGATTTGTGAATTGATAAAACAACGTAAGGAAGGCTCGGATAATAATCCAGGATTCCCACCTTTTGAGTATATTTCAGATTGGGCGGCGAAGTTTGAACTCTACGAGGATTTTTTAAAATCGGTATTTGGGACATTATTTAGTGAAGAACATTTTAAGCCGATGGTCGAGCCAACGGGTTTTAGAAAACATATTGCTGTTCTACAATCTATTGAGGCAGATGAGTTCTTCTATACACTGACCTCTATACGACAATACAGGAATGCAAGTGTTATCACGCTTAGTATGGATTGGGATATTACCTCTGAATTGTATGCCAATAAACTTCACCATTTTGAGCTGTATATAGGAGAAACGTACGATAGTCGAATGACGAACGGCGGAAGTTCATCAGGCCATGCAGCTTATAACTACGTAGTATCACCGCCGCTTCCTGATGATATCTCCGGTATAAAATTAGAGTTCAGGGAATTTAGTTCACCCTTAAAGAAGGATGGGACAGGTAATGAAATTGTGTTTAAGCTAGAATAACTATACAAAGTATTTTAACAATAGAATCTAGCAGGAAGAGGTACGTCTCTATGAATCAAATGATATGGCTAACTGGACTATCAGGTTCAGGTAAAACGACGCTTGCAGAGGAACTGAAAAATCACATTGAGAATTGCTACATTCTGGACGGTGATACATTGAGGAGAGGTATTAATCAGGATCTTCAATTTAGCGAAAAGGATCGATTGGAAGTTGGCAGAAGAATTGGTGAGATTGGTAAGATTCTGCTTGATGCGAACCTGAATGTGATCGTTGCCTCGATCTCTCCGTATCGCTCCACACGTGACAAAGTCCGTTCTCTGATAGGAGAATCGTATATGGAAGTTTATGTTCAATGCCCTTTGGATGTTTGTGAGAAGAGAGATCCGAAAGGTCTATATAAACAAGCAAGAGCCGGACAAATCAAGCATTTTACGGGTATTGATTCTCCATATGAAGAGCCTGTTTGCCCGGATGTAATCGTAGAGACAGACAAGTTTTCCATAGATGAATGTGTGTCGAAAATCCTTCAATGCCAATCAGCTATGAAAATTAGAGCGGGTGCCTATCCTCCTAATTAATGAATGGAGGTACTAGAGTTGAACTCATTGAAAAATAAAATAGCAATCGTTACTGGAGCAAGCAGATCCACAGGAATCGGAACAGCCATATGCCGTTCACTTGCAAGCCAGGGGGCAGATATTTTCTTTACGCATTGGCATCCTTTTGATGAAACGGAAGGGAATGGTGGAGAAAAGGAATGGCCGGAGCAACTTTGTGCAGAACTGAAAAGCTTGGGAGTCAGGGCGAGTCACATGGAAGCAGATTTTTCCAATCCTGAAATCTCAATAAAGATTATGGATCAGGTAGAACAAACTTTAGGAAATGCTTCCATTTTAATTAACAATGCAGCTTATTGCGTGCCCACGAATTATCAGAACCTGAGCATCACTTCGTTAGATCAACACTATGTAGTGAACAATCGTGGCACGGTTTTACTCAGTACTGAATTTGCCAGAAGGTTCGAAAAGAATTATACAAAGGGGACTCCAGGTAGAATTATTTTTATGGTTTCTAAAGGGCCTGACCCTGATAACCTGGCTTATATATTGACAAAGGGTGCATTAATTGGATTAATTGAACCTCTTTCTGTTGGTTTAGCTCCGCTTCATATCACAGTCAATGGTTTTGATCCGGGTCCTACGGATTCCGGGTGGATAACGGATGAGATGAAAACTCATTTTTTACCTATGTTTCCAATGGGAAGAATCGGTTTGCCAGAAGATGCAGCTAGAGGCATTAGTTTCTTAGCGAGTGATGATTCGCAGTGGATTACGGGGCAAGTGATTAAGTCTGAAGGTGGATTTCTAGGAAAATAAAAGACATAAGTACTTCATCCTGGCTACCGATTGAACGGTAGCCTTTTTTAGCTAGTGGGCAGACTATCGCCATAAAACATGGAAAATGATGATATAATATCCAAACTCAATAATTTAGATATGAAGGGAGAAGCCCAGCATGATTACGCTCAGAAAGATCACACTAGAAAATCGACGTGCTATTTTCAATTTGGAGGTTTCAGACGATCAACGTCGCTTCGTAGCGTCCAATTTATCAAGTATGGCTTCGTGTTATGTCCTTGTAACCAATGGTGGTCATCCCTTTCCGTTTGCGATTTACGCGGATGAAGAGCCGGTTGGTTTTGTGATGATGACTTATGGTATTACTGGATATGAAGTGCCATCCTTTGTAAATGATAGCTATTGTATCCTGCGACTAATGATTGATAAAAGATACCAGAATCAGGGCTACGGCCGAGAAGCCATGACAAGAATTTTAGAATTTATCCGCACTCTACCGGCAGGCCCCGCACAATATTGCTGGATTTCTTATAAGGCTGATAACTTGCCCGCTAAAAGGCTCTATGAAAGCTTCGGTTTCCGTGACAGCGGCGAAATTATTGAAGAAGAGCTAACAACCGTATTGCGACTTTGATTTGCTTTCCACTTTTCAAAGGTGTTTCTTCAGCATTATGCTTAATTTAGAAAGCCCGAGGTGTGATATGGAAAGGGTAGCGAATATTAGAACGGCAGAGAAGAGATATCATGACATGTGTTACGATAGTTATAATTTATTCGAGCCAGGTTCCTGGCTACATAGACCCGTAAAGACGGTAATTGATCTATTAGAAGAATACAGAGATCAAGAAAACTTAAGTGTATTAGATTTAGGAGCTGGGATTGGTAGGAATAGTATACCCATAGCAGAATTCTTGAAAAACAGAAAGGGTAAGGTTGTTTGCGTGGATTTATTAGAGTCGGCCATAGAAAAATTAGAGAGTTATAGTCAGAAATTTGGGGTCGAACCATTTATTGTAATAAGATTATCTGATATTGAACATTTCATAATCGATCAAGAGGAATATGACATTATCTTAGCAGTGTCTTCTTTGGAACATGTAAGTTCGGAGAAGGTACTTCACAGAAAACTTAATGAAATGATTTATGGAACAAAAACAAATGGGACCAATTGCATTATTATCGGATCGAACATACAAGAGGTAAACCTTGAAAATGGAGAAGAATTAGATCCAATGTTTGAAGTGGATTTATCTACAGAAAAAATGATGGACTTATTAGTTCATCAGTACACTGAGTGGGAAGTTCAACAACAATCTGTAAAACAATTAGAATATGAGATTGAAAGAAAAGGACAAGCTGTAAAACTGACAACAGACTGTATTACCTTTGTTGCTAAGAAGTTATAAAAAAACACTAGGAGATGATTATGCCTTTTACCTTTGCTCATCCTATTTTTGCACTTCCGTTTAAATATGTGAAACCAAAATATTTTAGTGCTACCGGCTTGATTCTAGGAAGTATGTCACCTGATTTTGAATATTTTATTATGCTTGAGCCCTATCAAAGTATAGGACATTCTCTAACAGGACTATTTTTGCAGGCGATTCCCCTATGTGTGATCCTTGCCGTGATTTTCCATAGTATCGTTAAGGAGATTTTAGTATTGCATCTTCCTTCAAACTATAATATCGATCAACGAGCATACAATACCTTGAGCAAGTGGAGTTTGAATTCTAAGGGCTGGGTAGTGTTTATCCTATCTGTGATTATTGGTTTCTTAACACATGTGTTCATCGACGGGTTTACGCATTTTAATGGTTACTTTGTTGAGCGATATTCTCCTCTAAGAGAATTAATGATTTATAATTTACCTCTTTATAAAATACTTCAGCATTCTTTTTCGGTATCCGGATTACTCTTGCTAATCTGGATGATAATTAGTTCTTTGTATCGACACCATGAAACGGTAACGATAATGCCAACAGTAACAACAAAACAAAAAGTTATTTTCTGGACATCAGTAGTTGTTGTAGCTGTAGCTGTAACCAGTATGAAGTTACTTTTTAGTTCGAGCAGGAATATAATTGGTATTTTTGTGGTTTCGCCTATTACAGGGGGATATTTAGGAATACTGCTTGTATCGATCATAATAAGAGGTTTACAAAAGACAAAATAATCATAATTCGTTAAATAGATTACGAGTAAGAATATCATCGCATCATTAAAGCATTCATTGGTTGTTTTTTGCAATAATAGAATTTATAAAATTTCAAGACTGCGGAGAAATGTGAAACGAATTCAATGAATGGTCTATATTCAACTGCTGGCTAAGGGGACCTTATATCCTTCGAAATGCATGTTTTAG
>NZ_NFUX01000020.1:0-81473 GCF_002264385.1 Paenibacillus sp. VTT E-133280 | reverse complement strand
AGTTTCACGTTATACATTATCCTTATATTTTTACGAGAAACGGTTATCGTCTTCAAAAGACGACAACATCGTTTCTTCTTATGAGAAGAGGGTTATGATGAGCCTAAAACCAGTGGAACTGCAAATTGCACTACCTCGGACTACGGAAGCGGGTAAGATTCAGAATGAATCTCAGCAGCGCCCCGCTATTGATCAGCATCAACTGGCAGGACAAAATGTGAAACAAAGCCAGGAAATGACCATGCGAAGCGCTGAAGTGGATGAATCTTCTGAATCTGCTTTACGCGATGGCGGAGATAAAGGCAATCATCATTCCGGAGGGAATCCTTCTTCGGAGAAACGTTCGAAGTCAGGTACTCGTGATGCGGAACATCCTTACAAAGGACAGCGCATTGATCTGAGTCTTTAATAAGTAGTTATATTTGATATGTTAAAGGAGATAAGGCACTTGCAACCATGGGTGTATATTGTGCTAGTAGGTGTCGCCGCTATTCTTTATGCCTTTTTACTTCCAGCGCATATGAAGGAAGGAAAAGCAAAGCAGCAAAGCCTCAAAGAAACAGAGGCTGCGCTTGAGCTATATATGGCTGACATAGAGCGCGAGAATGAAGAGCTAGTACAGTTAGTCAGCAGCATTAAACAGCAATCACAAACTAATCATGTAGCAATGCAAGGGCAGATTAGTGATTTGCAGCATCAATTAACAGAATTACAGCAAAGCTCTTTATTACTAGAGGGCCGAGTAACTAATGAAGAAAAACGGTTAAGAGAGTTGGAAGTTTCGGTTGAGAAGGGTTCATATGCTAAGGTTTCGGCGATCGGAGACCCATCTGCCGGTGCTGAAATACGTTCAATACAACCAGAAGTGAAAGCGAAACCTATTAGTTCTATTAAATTGCGATATCCACGATTATTTGAACTACATGAGCAGGGGAAATCGATAGACTCCATTGCCAAGACGGCTGGACTTCAGCGGGGAGAAGTGCAACTGATTCTGCAACTCGCCAAACAGGAGGAATCGGTATGATGAAGAACCGTTCTTTTTTGTTCGGACTTGGCACAGGGCTAATTGCAGGCGCCCTATTACTTCAATTAATGATATCCGGTGGAGCGGCTCCACTCACCAAGGAACAGGTAATACAAGGTGCTGAGAAATTGAACTTGAAGGTTATCGACGAAGCTACTGAACCTCCTTTGGATGAGTCTGCTTTGGAGGACGCTGTTCAAGGTCAGAAGTCAGCTGGCGTTAATGAGGGAATTACGGAGAACGTGGCACCTTCTGAGCCTTCAGTAGCGGCTTCTCCCGCTCCTGTAGTATCTCCTACAGTATCTGATAACCCCAGTAAGGTTATCCCTCCTAAAGAGCCCTCAACGCCTAAAGAAGGCACTATTGAGGAGCCAGAGGTCACTACTGCACCAACTGCTGTTGCACCTGATAAGCCTAAAGCCACTGCGAATGCAGGGGTAGTTGTTCGTATACCTTCAGGTAGCACACTGACAAAAACAGCAGATATTTTGGAGAAGGCTGAAGTCATTAAGGATAAGGCTAGTTTTCTTAAAGCCGCCAATCAACGTCAGATCAATACGAAGATTCAATCGGGTTCTTACACCTTTAATAAAGATGAGAGTCTAGATTCTATAGTAGAAAAATTAATAAGTTTTCAATGATCGTTGCATACACTAATAAAATATGATATAGTAATTGACGGTGTTAAAACACACGCCGGTTGATTTCGACAAGGGGTGCTTTCTTCTGAAGAAAGTCTTGCTGAAAGATGACGCACGGCGGAGGAGACACACAATAAACCAAACTTAGGAGGTGTGTGAAGATGGCAGTAATCTCCATGAAACAGCTTCTAGAAGCTGGGGTACACTTCGGTCACCAGACTCGTCGTTGGAACCCAAAGATGGATCGTTATATCTTCACTGAAAGAAACGGAATTTACATTATTGACTTGCAAAAAACAGTCAAGAAGGTAGAAGAAGCTTACAACTTTGTAAAAAGCGTCGCTGGTGACAACGGCACAATCCTATTCGTAGGAACAAAGAAACAAGCACAAGATTCCGTAAAAGAAGAAGCAGAACGTTCCGGTATGTTCTTTATTAACCAACGCTGGTTGGGCGGAACTCTTACTAACTTCCAAACTATCCAAAAACGTATTGATCGTTTGAAGAAATTGGAAGCTTGGGAAGAAGACGGCACTTTTGAAGTTCTACCTAAGAAAGAAGTTATCCTTCTTCGCAAAGAGAAAGATCGTCTTGAGAAATTCTTGGGCGGTATCAAGAACATGAAAGGTCTACCAAGCGCGTTGTTCATCATTGACCCGCGTAAAGAGCGTATTGCAGTTGCAGAAGCTCGCAAATTGGGTATTCCAATCGTAGCTATCGTTGATACTAACTGTGATCCGGACGAAATCGACTACGTAATTCCAGGTAACGACGACGCTATCCGCGCCGTGAAATTGTTGACTGGTAAAATGGCAGACGCTGTTGTTGAAGCTCACCAAGGTGAAGACACAACTACTGCTTAAGTAGCGACTAACACATACAAGAACTTAAATGAAAAGGGTGGTTGGCAGGTGGATAACCTCTCACTGCCCTTTTTTTAGGATAAAAGCCTTGAATAATGTAAGAAAACGACAATTACCTGGAGGGAATAAACAATGGCAGTTGATGCAAAAGCAGTAAAAGAACTTCGTGAAAGAACAGGCGCTGGTATGCTTGATTGTAAAAAAGCGCTTGAAGAAGCTAATAACGATATCACTAAAGCAGCTGAATTGCTTCGTGAAAAAGGTCTGTCCGCAGCAGCAAACAAAGCAGGGCGTATTGCTACTGAGGGTGTTGTAGAATCTTACATCCACGCTGGCGGCCGTATTGGTGTACTTGTAGAAATCAACTGCGAAACTGACTTTGTAGGTAAAACAGATTCCTTCAAGGATTTTGCTCGCGATATCGCTATGCAAATCGCTGCAGCAAACCCGCGTTATGTTCGTCGCGAAGAAGTTCCACAAGAAGATGTAGAAAAAGAAAAAGAAATCCTGAAAGCTCAAGCTTTGAACGAAGGTAAGCCTGAGAAAATCATTGAAAAAATGGTTGAAGGACGTATTGGTAAATATTACGAAGAATATTGCTTGCTTGAGCAAACCTTCGTTAAAGACCCGGACAAAACGATCTCTCAATTGCTGAACGAAAAAATCAGCACAATCGGAGAAAACATCTCGATCCGTCGTTTTGCTCGTTTTGAACTAGGCGAAGGCTTGGAAAAGAAAGTGGATAACTTTGTTGAAGAAGTTATGGCACAAGTAAATAATTAATATCAGCTTTATCATAAATGCGAAGAATTGAATAAGGGCAAGCATCAGAAGAGCGGAACACGTACACGTAGTGTTCCGTCTTTTGCAGAAAGTGAGGGTATACATTTGGAACAGCCGGTATTTAAGAGAGTAGTCCTTAAGGTAAGTGGGGAGTCTTTGGCAGGACAAAACGGATATGGTATTGATGCCGACATGATTATTTCCATCGCTGAACAGATCAAGGAAGTTGTAGAACTTGGCGTTCAGGTTGCGATTGTTTGTGGTGGAGGTAACATTTGGCGCGGGATCGCTGGTAGTGCAAGTGGCATTGATCGCGCTACTGCAGATTATATGGGCATGCTGGCAACAGTAATGAATTCACTTGCTCTGCAGGATGCATTAGAACAAATCGATGTGCCAACAAGAGTACAGACTTCGATCTCGATGCAGCAAATTGCTGAACCGTACATTCGTCGTCGTGCGATTCGCCACCTGGAGAAGGGCCGTGTTGTTATTTTTGCAGCAGGCACAGGTAATCCTTTCTTCTCTACTGATACTACTGCAGCACTTAGAGCAGCAGAAATCGAAGCAGAAGTGATTCTGATGGCGAAGAACAAGGTTGATGGTGTATATTCAGCTGATCCGTTTAAAGACAGCACAGCCGAGAAGTTTGAACAGCTCACTTACATGGATGTTCTGAACAAAAACCTTGGTGTTATGGATTCCACAGCTTCATCTCTATGCATGGATAATAATATACCGCTCATTGTATTTGCCATTACTGAACAAGGCAATATCAAACGTGTCGTTCTCGGTGAGAAGATCGGAACGATTGTTAAAGGGAGTGTAGATTAATGCCACAATCGGTCAAAAAAAATGCCGAAGAGCGTATGGAAAAAGCGATTTCATCGCTGAAACGTGACTTGGCAACATTGCGTGCAGGACGTGCAACAACATCACTGCTAGATCGCATTCAAGTTGAATATTACGGTTCCCCTACTCCAATCAATCAGCTGGCGAACATCAGTACTCCGGATTCCCGGACACTGTTAATCCAGCCGTGGGACAAAACATCGATGTCTGACATTGAACGGGCGATCATGAAATCGGATATCGGTTTAACGCCTGCTAATGACGGAACAATCATTCGTCTTTCTATCCCTCCGCTTACTGAAGAACGTCGGACGGATTTGGTGAAATTGACGAAGAAATTTGGTGAAGAAGCGAAAGTAGCGATCCGCAACATTCGCCGTGATGCCAACGATGATATTAAGAAGATGGAGAAAAACGGTATCTCGGAAGATGAGTCCCGTGGCCATCAGGAAGACATTCAAAAGACAACGGATAAGTTCATAGCCGAGGTCGACAAAGTGCTTGTATCCAAAGAAAAAGAGATTATGGAAGTATAAAGATATTCTAGAGACTTGAGGCCCCTCCGTTAATGGTGGGGTTTGTCTCTTTCTGATAAGAGCTTGGAGGAAACGGAAATGATCAAACGGGTTCAAGCGTGGCTGAGCCGTAAAGACAGGCAACAGCCAGTCGAGATTTCACCGGATAACATTCCCCGGCATGTGGCTGTTATTATGGACGGCAATGGGCGTTGGGCTAAACGTCGCGGGTTGCCGCGCGTTGTGGGTCATCAGAATGGCATGAAGGCTGTTAAACGTGCTACAATCGCTGCAGACGAACTGGGTGTTGAGTTTTTGACGATGTATGCGTTCTCGACAGAAAATTGGAAACGACCAAAGGAAGAAGTCGATTATCTGATGCGCTTGCCAGTGGAGTTTCTAGCCATTGAGCTTGATGAGCTGATTGAGAAGAATGTCCAAGTACGTATGATGGGTGATACTGATGCATTGCCTTCATTTACACGCAAAGCTATGGAAGAAGCTATTTCCCGGACACAGGGCAATACTGGACTTATATTGAATTTTGCTCTTAATTATGGGGGGCGCAAAGAAATTGAGGACTGCATGCGCAGCATTGGTAAGGACATCCAATCAGGGGCTTTGACACCGGAAGATATTACGACTGATCTAATCGATAGCCGAATGTTATCTGGTGGGTTACCAGATCCGGATTTGCTTATACGTACAAGTGGAGAAATGCGACTTAGCAATTTCATGCTATGGCAGCTTGCTTATAGTGAGCTGTGGTTTACTGATGTGTATTGGCCTGAATTTGATAAGGAGCATTTGCATCAGGCAGTTGCTGAATATCAACGCCGTACACGCCGTTATGGTGGACTGAAGTAGCTTGATAGGAGATGGAAACCTTTGAAGCAGCGATTGATTACCGGAATTGTTGCCGGAGCACTATTTTTAGGCTTATGCGTGTTGGGAAACTGGCCATACCAGTTGTTACTTACTGCCATGGCTTTTATCGGGTTTTATGAATTTGTGAAAATGATAGGGATACCTGCGCTTTCCGGTTCTACCGTTCTTGGTTATGCAGCCATTCTAAGTTTCATGATCCCTTGGAATTTGCTTGGGATCTCTGCACCCTTATCGTGGGAACAAGGAATTTGGATTCTGCTGCTCTTGTTCCTTTTAGTTACAGTTTTTACTAAAAATAAATTAGATATTCGAGTAACAGCCTTGCTGTTTACTGGTATAGTATACATTGGAATGGGTTTTTCTTATATGGCCATGGCTCGTGCATCGGATGACGGACATGGTTTGTTCTGGACTTTTTTACTCCTTTTCTGCATTTGGGGTAGTGATGCCGGGGCATACTTTGTTGGAAGAAGCATGGGGAAGAACAAACTTTGGCCTGCCATCAGTCCGAACAAAACGGTGGAAGGTGCCGTAGGTGGAGTACTGATCTCGATGCTGATCGCTATCGTTTTTGCAATATTTGCTCCTGAACAACTTGCGATTGGACGAGCACTCCTTATAGGGCTTTCTTGTGCGGTGCTGGGTCAGCTTGGTGATCTTGTACAATCTGCCTATAAACGTGCGTATGGCATCAAAGATTCAGGCACGCTACTGCCAGGTCACGGTGGTATTCTTGATCGATGTGACAGCTGGATTATCGTATTTCCATTCGTACATATCGTAATGCTTATGCCTTACTATTAACGGAAGGAGAGGGTATAACTATGAAAAAAATAAGTGTTCTTGGTTCCACAGGTTCGATCGGCACTCAGACTCTAGATGTCATCGCTATGCACCCAGACTCTTTTCAAGTAGATGGCTTGGCAGCTGGAACGAATACAGCGTTATTGCTGGAACAAGTTCGTCGGTTTAATCCTCGTCGTGTTTCTGTTGCGACAAAGGAGCTGGCAGATGAGATTAGATCCAGTCTGCCTTCAGGCATACAGCTATACAGCGGGAATGAAGGTCTTGTTGAGGTGGCAGCAGGTGGAGATGCCGAAATGGTCGTAACGGCTGTTATGGGTAGTGTAGGCCTCCAATCCACGTTAGCTGCGATCGAAGCAGGCAAACATATTGGACTAGCTAATAAAGAGACTTTGGTAACGGCAGGACACCTCGTCACTGATCTAGCTAATCGTAAAGGTGTTAAGTTGTTACCTATCGATAGCGAGCATTCTGCTATTTTTCAGTGCTTAAATGGTGAGAATCTCGCGGATATTGCTTGCATCACTTTAACAGCTTCTGGTGGATCCTTCCGGGATTTCACTCGTGATCAACTCAAGAATGTAACGGTAGAAGATGCACTTCGTCATCCGAATTGGAGCATGGGCGCGAAAATCACGATTGATTCTGCTACAATGGTGAATAAAGGGCTTGAGGTGATTGAAGCGCATTGGCTATTTGGTCTACCTTATGAACAAGTAAATGTACTTTTGCATCCAGAGAGTATCATTCACTCTTATGTGGAGTTCCGTGACAGCAGCATTATTGCTCAGCTTGGGAATCCCGATATGCGTGTCCCCATTCAATATGCGCTCACTTATCCCGAACGCTGGGAGTCACCGGCACAGCGTTTGTCGTTGGCTGAAGTTGGACGTTTGACTTTCCGAGAAATGGACTATGAACGATTCCCTGCGCTTAAGCTAGCCATGGATTGTGGAAAAGCTGGAGGGACAGCTACTACTGCTTTTAATGCAGCAAATGAAATTGCTGTTGCTCGTTTCTTGAGTCGTGAGATCCCATTCCTGCGCATTGAGGAGATCATCGGAGAAGTGCTTCATCGTCATATTAACGAGGATAATCCGAATTTAGAACAAATTGAATCCTGTGATAAGCGTGTTCGTGAGCTGGCAGCAACGTTGTAGAATGTAGATTGATCTCTTTTTGGCTGGAAATACTTACTTTGCCCTAAAAATAGGTTGGGACAGTTGATTCTCTTGTGCCTGATCGGAGAATAATGATAAATTAAGAGGACATACTTCGGTCTTACAGCTAAAGGGGGATGATACGTTTGGAAATGGTTCAAGTCGTTTTATTAACGGTGCTCATGTTTTTTGTTCTGGTGACTGTACATGAATGGGGTCACTATTATTTTGCCAAACGCGCCGGTATTCTCGTGAGGGAATTTGCTATCGGTTTCGGTCCGAAACTGTTTTCTTATAAACGGAATGAGACACAGTTCACTTTGCGTTTACTGCCTTTTGGCGGTTATGCTCGGATGGCTGGTGAAGATCCAGAGATTATTGAGATTGGCTCTGGACAAACCATTGCAGTAAGACTTGGTCAGGATAACAAAGTGAAAAATATTTATCTGGACGCATTGGATACACGTAAAAATGTTATCCGTGGTGAGGCTTTGCATACTGATCTTGAAAATGATCTGCAAATCCGCTTGGATGTGGATGGCGAAGTTACTACTTATGATGTTCATCCGCAAGCGATGATGATTAAAGGAACGCAGCAGACTCAAATTGCGCCTAAAGACCGCCAATTCGGTAGTAAAACCGTGGGTCAGCGGGCATTGGCTATTGTTGCGGGTCCTGTGATGAACTTCCTGTTAGCCTTTGTTCTGTTTGCCATCCATTTGCAAATGGTTGGGATACCGGTGGAGAACCCTACTTATGTTAAGATCGGTGATGTCTCTGAAGGAATGCCTGCACAAGAGGCGGGATTGCAAAAGGGTGACATCATTGTATCCATCAACGGTGAGAAGATTGGTGCCGATTACCAAAAAATGATTGACTTAACCTCGGAGTCCAAAGGGAAAGAAATGAAATGGATGCTGCAACGTGGTGATGAGACCCTTAATGTGACTCTCGTTCCTCGTAGCATGGAGGGACAAGAAGGCGGTAAAATAGGGATTACACCTGAGCTTCCTACCCGCAAAGCAGGGGTTGGAGAGACGTTGACAGGTTCAGGTAAAGCTATGGTCGATACGACGGAAGCTATCTTTCTGGGCTTTAAGCAATTGATCAATAAATTCAATATGGATGATATTGGAGGTCCGGTTCGTACCTTTGAAGTAACCGGTCAAATTGCCCAACAAGGCATTCAGTATCTTACCTATTGGGCTGCTATCCTAAGCTTGTATCTGGGGATTTTCAACCTATTACCGATTCCAGCACTCGATGGAAGCCGTCTGGCGTTCCTAGGTGTGGAGGCATTACGCGGTAAACCTGTAGACCCGAGCCGTGAAGGTATGGTTCACTTTGTCGGATTTGCACTGTTATTTTTATTAATGATTGCTGTTACGTATAATGATATTTTACGTTTGATCAGCGGCTAATTTTCTTCGGGAGGCATTCCATTACATGGCAAAAGATAAGCAATTCGTTACGGAAATCACGCCGCAAAGCGAGGATTTCTCACGCTGGTATATTGATGTTATAAAAAAAGGGGACTTGATGGACTACTCTCCTGTTCGTGGCTGTATCGTATTTAAGCCAGAGGGCTATGAAATATGGGAGCATATTCAGGCGGAAATGAACCGTCGCCTTAAGGAAACTGGGCATCGTAATGCTTATTTTCCAGTGTTCATTCCAGAGAGTTTCTTTCAAAAGGAAAAGGATCATATTGAAGGCTTTAATCCCGAACTGCCATGGGTAACTGAGGCTGGTGGAGACGTGCTTGAAGAACGTCTGGCTGTCCGTCCTACTTCTGAGACCATGTTCGGGCATATGTATTCCAAATGGATTCAGTCCTATCGTGACCTTCCTGTACTTATCAATCAATGGGCGAACGTGGTTCGTTGGGAGAAGCGTACGTTACCATTTATCCGCACTACTGAGTTTCTTTGGCAAGAAGGGCATACTGCACATGAGAATGAAGCTGAAGCTCGTGAAGAAACCATAAAGATGCTGGATAACTACCGTGATTTTGCCGAGACTTTCCTTGCTATTCCGGTGATTACTGGACAAAAGACACCTTCCGAGCGTTTTGCTGGTGCTGTAGATACGTATTCTATTGAAGCGATGATGAAAGATGGACGTGCTGTTCAGGCTGCTACCTCACATTACTTGGGTACCAAGTTTGCAACAGCATTTGAGATCCAGTATTTGAGCCGCGACAATAATTTAGAATATGTGCATACCACCTCATGGGGATCCACTACACGCTTGATTGGTTCGCTGATTATGGTGCATGGCGATGACCGTGGGCTTGTTCTGCCACCTAAGGTAGCGCCAACTCAAGTAATTATGATTCCGATCGGACCTCCTAAAACTCGCGAAGCCGTGATTGGACGGACGGACGAGCTGTTCAAGGAACTGAAGAACGCAGGCGTTCGTGTACGTGTCGATGATCGTTCGGATGTAACGCCAGGTTGGAAGTTCAATGAATATGAAATGCGCGGTATACCTGTGCGCTTGGAGCTTGGACCACGCGACATGGAGAATGGCGTCTGCGTAATCGTCTCCCGTGTCACAGGTGAGAAGAAGGTTATTCAGCAAGAGAACCTCGTAGAAGAAGTTCAAGCAATGCTCGAACAGGTTCATAATGAAATGTTCGAACGTGCCTTGAAATTCCGCGAGGACCATTTCTATTCTGTGGATTCCTTGGAAGAAATGAAAGCTTCAATGGAAGAAAAACGCGGTTTTGCACTAGCTGGCTGGTGTGGTTCCGAAGCATGCGAGTCCAAAGTTAAGGAAGAGACAGGTGCGGGAAGCCGCAACATTCCTTTCGATCCGGCGGAGAAGAAGCAAGTCTGCATTTGCTGTGGCAAACCAGCTGAGCATACTGTGGTTTTTGCAAAGGCCTATTAATCTTTTGGCACCGATCAACAGTCTTGTAGTATTTTAATCTAGCTTCTGGAGAGAGGAGTCAGCGGGCCGAAAGTACCCAATGCTTTTTGAATCCAGAAGCTTTTTAAAATATAAGAATTTATAGGTTTGCACTATAAATTATCCCTTTTATTTTTACGAGAAACAGATATTGTCTTTAAAAGCCGACAACGTCGTTTTTTCTTATCATATTGTACTTTCACTGAATATCATTGATTGTGTTTTACGGAGTTATCAAAGGTGGGAGGAAAGCATGGAACAAAACCAGGAGAGAAGAAAAAGATTCGAGCTCTTGATGAAGCAAGGTGAAATTCCACCTGCAATTATGGATCCCTACTTTTTAGATGGATATATAGAGCGTGTAGAGATCAGCCGTGGTAACCGAGACTGGCAAATTATGATTGCGAAAGAAAGCCTGGTTCCAGCGCAGGTATACCGGACATTTTGCCTCAGAATGCGGGAGAAGCTACAGCATATAGCCAAAGTAAGCTTTTTATTCGTATATGATCAAAAAGTTAGTAGAGCAGAGATAGTCCAAGAATATTGGGGATTGTTTCTGGAGTGGGTGACTCGCGAGGTCCCTTCGGTTAATGGCTGGCTGACACGTTCTACCCAAGAGCTTAAAGAGGACACTTTAATGTTGACGATGAGTGACTCCACTTCTATGGAGTTGGCTCGTAAAAAAGGCATCGATGGGGCGATTATTAAATTTTATGATACGTATTTCGGTCTGACCTTAAAAGTTAAAGTGCTAATGGCAGAGAATGAAAATAATAATGTTGAGGCATATGAAGAATTTCAGCAAAAGCTTCAGCAAGAACAACGCGAGATCGTTGAGCAGATGATGACTGCAGTAGAAACAGAAGCTCCTGCTGATGATAGCGATCCTAGTGAAGTCATTAAGCTTCAAGTGGGGTATGAAATTAAGGAACAGGCTGTACCGATTCTTGAAATTCAAGATGAAGAGAAGAAAATTACTATTCAGGGTACCATTTTTGGTCTGGATCGTAAGGAACTTCGCAATGGCAGTACCTTGTTCACTTTCAGTCTGACCGATTTTACGGATTCTCTACAAATGAAGATGTTCGCGAAGACTAAAGATGATCTGAAGGTTATGAGTCAGTTAGCTAACGGTAAATGGGTAAGAGCACGCGGAAAAGTGGAATATGACCGGTTTATGCAGATTCCTGAGCTAGTGATGATTCCTTCGGACTTAACAGAAGTTAAGGCACCGCCTGCGCGTAAAGATACAGCTCCTAAGAAACGGGTGGAGTTTCACCTTCACACTACGATGAGTACGATGGATGCGGTCACTCCGATCACTACCTATGTCAAAACAGCTGCCCAGTGGGGTCATCCTGCGATTGCTATTTCTGATCATGGCGGAGTTCAGGCTTTTCCGGATGCGAACCATGCAGCTCATAAGCATAAGATAAAAATGATTTATGGCGTGGAAGCCAATGTTGTGAATGACTCTGTGAATATTGTCGAGAATGCTCAGCCTTTGGACTTGAAGACAGCTACCTATGTAGTGTTTGATATAGAGACCACGGGGTTATCGATTACCCGCAATAATATTACAGAGCTGGCGGCCATTAAAATGTGCGAAGGCAAAGAAGTAGACCGTTATTCTACTTTTGTTAATCCGCATGAGAAGATCCCTTATCATATTCAGCAATTGACCAATATTACGGATGAAATGGTGAAGGATGCTCCTGATCTTGAACCAGTACTGCGTAAGTTTGTTGAATTTGTGGGTGACAGTATCCTTGTTGCACATAACGCCAGATTTGATATGGGTTTTATTCAGGCCTCGTTACGTAAAATAGGTGAACCTGATCTTCCGAATCCATCTCTTGATACGCTTGAGCTCGCCCGGTTACTATATCCAAACATGAAGAATCACAGGCTGAACACATTAGCCGATAAATATAAAGTTCTTCTGGAAAGCCATCACCGAGCGATTGATGATACTATAGCACTCGGTGGAATATTAACAGGATTGCTCGCAGATGCTGAAAAGATGAAGGGCATGACCCGCCTTGATCGACTAAACGATTATGTGGGTAATGATCTTTCGAACACAAGACCGTTCCACTGTAATATTTATGCACTTAATCAAGTAGGCAAAAAAAATCTCTATAAGCTCATTTCCATGTCACATACGGAATATTTCAAGCGTGTTCCTTGTATTCCGAAATCCAAGCTGGAAGAGCATAGAGATGGACTGCTCGTGATTTCCGGTTGTGAACGTGGAGAGTTTTTTGAAGCAGTACTCAACAAAACGACTGAGGAAGCCATGGAGGTTGCTCATTTTTATGATGTGCTAGAGATACAGCCATTGACCATGTACATGCATTTGGTAGACAAGGGCTTTGTAGCAGGCCCTGATGAGCTTCGTGATGTAGTCCGCAAGGTTTGTGAAATAGGGGAACAGTTGAATAAACCTGTTATCGCAACGGGGAATGTGCATTATCTTGAACCCCGGGACAAGCTGTATCGTGATATTACCATTAATGGAATCACAGGCTTTAGTCCGCTTAAAGACCAACGTAAACCAGATGCACACTTCCGCACAACCGATGAAATGCTGTCTGAATTCGAATTTCTCGGTGCTGAAAAAGCAATGGAAGTCGTAGTTACGAATACAGTTGAGCTGGCGGAACGTTTTGAAGAGCTGGAGCTGTTTCCGGATAAGCTATTTACACCCATTCTTGAAGGGGCGGACGAAGAAATTCGCGAGACCTGTTATAACACTGCGAAATCCATTTATGGCGAAGAATTGCCTGAGGTAGTCATTGCCCGTTTGGAGAAAGAGCTTGCACCAATTATCAAATTCGGGTTCTCTGCCAACTATTTGATTTCTGAACGTCTCGTTAAAAAATCAAATAAGGACGGATATCTCGTAGGTTCGCGGGGTTCCGTAGGCTCCTCTGTAGTAGCGACATTTCTTGGGATTTCAGAAGTTAATCCTTTGCCCGCGCATTATATTTGCCTAAACCCCGAGTGTCGCCATAGTGAATGGTTCCTGGACGGCAGTGTACGGAGCGGATTCGACTTACCGGACAAAGTATGTCCGGATTGCGGTGAGAAGCTCAAAGGCGAAGGGCAGGATATTCCGTTTGAGACCTTCCTCGGATTTAAGGGCGACAAAGTTCCCGATATCGATTTGAACTTCTCAGGGGAATATCAGCCGAATGCCCATAACTTTACCAAAGAAATGTTTGGTGAGAAAAATGTATTCCGTGCCGGAACGATCGGTACCGTCGCTGAGAAGACTGCCTTCGGTTTCACGAAGAAATACGAAGAACTGCACCAGAAACGTTGGCGTGGAGCTGAAGTTGGCCGGCTGGCAGCTGGATGCACAGGCGTTAAACGCAGTACGGGACAACATCCCGGCGGTATAGTTGTTGTTCCAGATTACATGGAGGTTGAAGATATTACACCCGTGCAATTTCCAGCGGATGATGTCAATGCCGAGTGGAAGACCACGCACTTTGATTATCATGCTTTTGACGCGAATCTGTTGAAACTTGATATTCTGGGTCATGATGATCCGACAATGATGCGGATGCTGCAGGATTTGACAGGTGTTGATCCAACTACTATCCCGATGAATGATCCGAAAGTCATGAGCATGTTTAACTCTACAGATGCACTTGGAGTGAGACCTGACGAAATCAGATCACCAGTTGCGACATATGGTGTGCCCGAAATGGGTACCAAGTTCGTACGTCAAATGCTTATTGAGTCGAAACCATCCAGCTTTGCTGACTTACTGCAAATATCAGGTTTGTCTCATGGTACTGGGGTTTGGCTTGGTAACGCGCAAGAGCTTATAAAGAATAACACTTGTAACATTAAGACTGTTATCGGTTGTCGTGATGACATCATGCTCTTCTTAATTTATAAAGCGGGAATGGATGCGAGCTTGGCCTTTAAAATTACCGAGAGTGTTCGTAAAGGTAAAGGTTTATCTGACGAATGGATCGAGGAAATGAAAAAGTGCAAGGTTCCACAATGGTATATTGATTCTTGTCTGAAGATTCAATACATGTTCCCGAAGGCGCATGCTGCTGCATACGTTATTTCTGCAGTACGTACCGCTTACTTCAAGCTGTATCATCCTATTGAATATTATGCGACTTATTTCTCTGTACGTGCAGCAGATTTTGATATTGAATTGTGCTGTAAGGGATATGAAGCGATCAACCGTCAGATCGTAGACATTGAGCAAAAAGGATTTCAAGCTTTGCCTAAGGAAAAGGCTATGTTGCCTGTCCTTGAAATGGCTTTGGAGATGACGGCACGTGGGTTTACATTCAAAAACATTGATCTTTACCGCTCAGAAGCGAATAAGTTTATTGTTGATGACAAGAGTTTGATTCCTCCGTTTTCCGCATTAGCGGGAATTGGTGAGAATGCTGCTATCAACATAGCTGCTGCGAAAGATGCCGGGGAGTTCCTTTCTATTGAGGATTTCCAGCAGAAATCCAAGGCGAGTAAGACAGTTATTGAGCTGCTAACCAATATGGGCTGCTTCCGCGGCTTACCGGAGAGCAATCAACTTTCCCTATTTTAAAGGCTTTAACAACACTTATTTCATGGTAAGCAGAACCGGCTTTGCCGTCCTTTTAGGGACGGTACCGGTTTCTGCGAAAAATACAAAACGTATAGGATGACGTGAAACTTATACTTTCTTGTATTTCTAGAAAAGAGAGCTCCAAAGGGGGAGTCAAGGGCTAGCACTTGTCAGTCCAGACTCACTATGGTATAATTTCTTTGGTAATAATGAGATAAGTCCGTTGTGTAAAGAGTGGGGAAACCCACTCTTTATCTTTGGTATATAGCAAAAGACAAGTTCGTGGAGGTAATTTTCTTTTGAGCACACCCAAATCTAAAATTAAACAAACGGTAGAGCAGATGCTCGGGCCCTATCTCGACGACAATGGTTTCGAACTGGTGGACGTTGAATACGTGAAGGAAGGCTCCAATTGGTTTCTGCGTATATTCGTAGATAAAGAAGGCGGCATTGATATTGATGACTGCGGAAGCATTAGCGAATATTTCAGTCAGCAGTTGGATGAGAATGATCCTATCCCTGAGGCATATTTCCTTGAGGTTTCCTCACCGGGAGCAGAGCGTCCTCTCAAAAAAGCTGCGGATGTAGCTAAAGCGGTAGGTAAGGACGTGTATGTGACTGTTTATGAGCCGATTCAAGGACTCAAAGAATTTGAAGGTCGTTTGCTCTCGTTCGAGAACGAGGAACTGCTCATCTCCGCGGGCAAAAAAGAACATGTAATACCGTATGCCAAAGTCGCAAGCGCGAGATTGGCCATTATTTTTTAACGTCTTGAAAGGGGGGCCGGAAATTCATGAGTATGGAGTTTATTGAAGCAATGAATGAGCTGGAAAGGGAGAGAGGCATCAGTAAAGATGTGCTGTTCGAAGCGATCGAAGCGGCGCTGATCTCTAGTTATAAACGTAATTTCAATGCAGCACAGAACGTGCGTGTTGATATGAACCGCAACACAGGTGTCATTAAAGTGTTTGCCCGCAAGCTAATTGTTGAAGAGGTCCTGGATACAAGGACTGAAATCTCATTGCCGGCAGCCAGAGAAATTAACCCGCATTTCCAGCTTGAAGACATTGCTGAGCTTGAAGTAACACCACGTGATTTCGGGCGCATTGCTGCACAGACTGCAAAGCAGGTTGTAACACAACGGATTCGCGAAGCAGAGCGTGGACTCATCTATAATGCCTTTATTGACAAAGAAGATGATATTGTAACAGGACTTGTACAACGTCAAGATATGCGGAACATCTACATTGATCTTGGTAAAATCGAAGCGGTCTTGCCGCTTAGTGAATTGATGCCAGGTGAGAAGTTTAAGCAAAGTGAGCGTATCAAGGCTTATATCACTAAAGTTGAGAATACCACTAAAGGACCGCAAATTATGCTGTCCCGCAGTCATCCCGGATTGCTGAAGCGTCTGTTCGAACTAGAAGTTCCGGAAATTTTTGATGGTGTAGTTGAAATTCGTTCCGTAGCTCGTGAAGCTGGCTTCCGTTCGAAGATTGCTGTGTATTCCCGCAATCCGGAAGTGGATCCAGTTGGTTCTTGCGTAGGCCCAAGAGGAACACGCGTTCAAACCATCGTTACTGAGCTTCGTGGCGAGAAGATCGATATCGTCCGTTACTCTGATCTGGTGCAAGAGTATGTTGCTAATGCACTCAGCCCTTCCAAGGTGCTTGAAGTTCAAGTCTTTGAAGCAGAGAAAATGGCACGGGTGATCGTTCCTGATTATCAATTATCACTGGCTATCGGTATTAAAGGGCAAAATGCACGCCTTGCCGCTAAGCTTACCGGCTGGAAAATTGATATCAAGAGTGAGAGTCAAGCGGAGCAGGAATACGGTAGACCGAGAACTTCTATTGATGAAATGCATCAGGATTCCGTCTCCATTGATTAATTAACCTGCTTGACGGGAGGCGTATGTATGAAACAAAGAAAGGTGCCGCTGCGCAAATGCGTTGCTACCCAAGAGATGATGCCGAAGAAAGAGCTGATTCGAGTGGTTAGAACGCCCGAGGGCGAAGTACTGATTGATCTGACAGGTAAGAAGTCAGGCCGTGGTGCTTACATATGCGGCAAGCTTGAATGCTTTAAGCTGGCACAGAAGAATAAAGCACTTGACCGCGCTTTGAAATGTCAAGTGAGTCCTGAAATCTATGACCAGCTTGCCAGGGAATTTACTTCCGTGGAAGAGCAGTTTCTAGCAGCAAAGGATAGTGAGGATAATGAGTAAGGCGCTTTCTTATTTAGGGCTTGCCATGAGAGCAGGCAAGATAGTCACCGGCGATGAGGCTGTACTCAAAGCTGTACGGTCTTCAGAGGCGAAGCTGGTCGTTCTGGCAGGTGACGCTTCAGATAATACCCAAAAAAAGTTCCGTGATAAATGCGGAACCTACGATATTCCACTAGTAATCGCATTTCACCGAGACAGCCTCGGTGCAAGTATTGGTAAAGACCAGCGCGTAGTACTGGCCATTACGGATAAAGGATTCGCGGAAATGATCTCCAAGCAACTCGGAGATACTGTCGGAGGTGGATTTATTGACTAAAGAAGAGAACAAAGATAAATTGCGTGTGTACGAATATGCCAAGTCACTAAACATGAGCAGTAAAGAAATTATTACTATTCTGAAGCGTTTGAATGTCCCTGTGAATAATCATATGAGTGTCATGGAGAACGGTTCCGTGAACAAAGTAGAGCAATTCTTCAAGGATATCAAGTCGAACGCTGCAGCCAAGCGGGATACCGGCTCCAGCAGCCGCCCGGTGTCAACCGGTGCAGTAACTGCCGAACCCCAGAGTGCTCAGAATGCCAACAAAAATCAACAGGAAAAGCAGGTAGGTATGAACAGTAACCAAAACAACAACCAATCGACGACGTCCCCAAGGCCCCAAAGCGGACAAGATTCCCGCAGAACAACAACAGGTTCAACGCAAAATGCACGTCCGCAACAAAGCGGAGCTCCACGTACAAATAGTACTACCGGAAGCCGTCCGCAAGGAAGTAGCACAGGCGGCAATCGCCCACAAGGTAGCAATACCGGTGGCAGCCGTCCGCAAGGAAGTAGTACAGGCGGCAATCGCCCACAAGGTAGTAATACTGGTGGCAGCCGTCCGCAAGGAAGTAACACAGGTGGCAGCCGTCCGCAAGGTAGTACTACCGGCGGTAGCCGTCCACAAGGAAGTAATACTGGCAGCCGTCCGCAAGGACAAAGCAGTGCACCTCGCACGGACAGCCGCCCACAAGGTCAATCTGGCACAGGTGGTGGTTTCACACGCGGTGACGACAGAGGTCCTAAGAAGAACACAACCGGTGGTAGACCAAATACGAACAATAGACGGTTTGATGATGGTAAAGGCGGTAACTACCGCGGTCGTGGTGGTAAGAATGGCCGTGGCAAGAATCAACCTATGGTTCACCGCGAGAAGATTGATAATACACCTAAGAAAATTATCGTTCGTGGCAGCATGACCGTAGGTGAAACTGCGAAATTGCTTCACAAAGACGCTTCTGAAGTAATTAAGAAGCTGATTTCTATGGGTGTAATGGCAACCATTAACCAAGAATTGGATATCGACACCATTCTTCTGCTCGCTGCTGAATTTGGCGTAGAAGTAGAAGTGAAGATTCCTGTTGATGAGGATAGCTTCGAAACTGTGGAAGAGAATGATACTGAAGATGAGCTTCAGACCCGTCCTCCAGTAGTTACAATCATGGGTCACGTTGACCACGGTAAAACTACTTTGCTGGATGCCATTCGTTCGACAAGTGTGTCACTAGGCGAAGCTGGCGGAATCACACAGCATATTGGTGCTTATCAAGTTGAAATCAACCAGAAGAAAATCACGTTCCTTGATACACCTGGTCACGAAGCATTTACGGCTATGCGTGCTCGTGGTGCACAGGTTACGGATATGACAATTATCGTAGTTGCAGCGGATGACGGTGTTATGCCTCAGACTGTTGAAGCTATTGCACACGCTAAAGCTGCTGGACTTCCGATCATTGTTGCTGTCAACAAAATCGATAAGCCAGGTGCTGATCCTGATAAGGTGAAGCAAGAGCTTACAAGCTATGAACTCGTTCCTGAAGAGTGGGGCGGAGATACCATCTTCGTTAACCTTTCTGCAAAACAACGTATTAACTTGGAAGAACTGCTGGAAATGATTCTGCTCGTTGCTGAAGTAAACGAGTACAAAGCGAACCCTGACAAACGGGCACGCGGTACAGTTATAGAAGCTGAGCTTGATAAGAATCGTGGACCCGTTGCACGTGTTCTGGTACAGAACGGTACATTGAAAGTCGGCGATGCTTTTGTAGCAGGTAACTGCTTCGGACGTGTACGTGCGATGGTTAATGACAAAGGACGTAAGATCAAGGAAGCTGGACCATCCACTCCAGTAGAAATTACTGGTTTGACTGAAGTACCACAGGCTGGTGATCCGTTTATGGCCTTCGAAGACGAGCGTAAAGCCCGTGCGATTGCTGATAGACGTTCCACTTCCCAACGCCAATCTGAGCTGAATACGAACACTCGTGTAACATTGGATGATTTGTTCCAGCACATTAAAGACGGCGAGATCAAAGACCTTAACGTTATTATTAAAGCTGACGTACAAGGTTCAGTCGAGGCACTTAAAGGTTCCCTGGCTAAGATCGAAGTGGAAGGTGTCCGCGTGAAGATCATTCACAGCGGTGCTGGTGCCATTACGGAATCCGATATTACACTTGCAGCAGCATCTAATGCTATTGTTATTGGCTTTAACGTTCGTCCGGACGCTCAGACCAAGGCAGCTGCTGAACAAGAAAAAGTAGATGTTCGTCTCCATAACATCATCTACAATGTAATCGAGGAAATTGAAAGTGCAATGAAGGGTATGCTTGATCCTATCTATAAAGAGAACGTTATCGGTCACGCTGAAGTGCGTAGCGTATTCAAAATCAGTAAAGTGGGTACCATTGCAGGTTGTATGGTTATTGATGGTAAAATTACCCGTAATGCTGAAATGCGCTTGATCCGTAGCGGAATCGTTGTATTTACAGGTAAAGTTGATACCTTGAAACGCTTTAAAGATGATGCCAAAGAAGTGGCGCAAGGTTATGAATGCGGCATAACTTTGGAACGCTATAATGACGTCCAAGAGGGCGACATTATCGAAGCGTTTCTTATGGAAACTGTAGAGCGCTAAGCGAAGAGGTGAATATAGATGTCTAAAATTAGAGCAGGACGAGTAGGCGAGCAGATCAAGAAAGAGCTTAGTCAACTTATCCAAAGCGGACTGAAAGATCCTCGAATCGGTTTTGTAACTGTAACTGGCGTAGACGTGACTAACGATCTGTCGCAAGCGAAAGTATACCTAAGCGTGTTCGGGGATGAAGAGCAGAAGTCAGGCTCCCTTAAAGCGATTGAGAAAGCAAATGGTTTTCTTCGCTCCGAGCTTGGCAAGGCGATTCGCCTCCGGCATACACCGGAACTGATCTTCAAGATCGATGAATCTGTCGCTTATGGCAGTCACATTGAGAAACTTCTTGGAGAGCTTCATAAGAACGATTAGAAATAGGTACAAAAGGAGTTCAAAATAGCTCAAGGCTATTTTGAACAACCTTTATAAAGGAGACGGCGAATGCAGAGCTATGAACAAAGTCTCCAGCAGACCCGTGAGTTTCTGCTGGAACACGACGATTACCTTGTAGTGTCGCATGTTCAGCCGGACGGAGATGCAGTCAGCTCCACCCTAGCGGTGGGCTGGCTTCTCTCATGTCTGGGCAAAAAATACACTATGCTAAATGAAGGACCGATACCGAAGCGGATGGAATACTTATGGCATTCGGAGGAAATCATCAATATGGCCTCTAGTGAGCCGCCCCGTCAATACAGCAATGTGATCTGTGTGGATTGTGCTGATTTTCAGCGAGTAGGACTAACTCATCGCTATTTTGCGAAGGATGCTCTAATCCTGAACATTGACCATCATCCCACTAACAACGGTTATGGTCTTGTGAATTTAATCAAACCGGATGCTGCTGCGACTGCGGAAATTTTGTTCGATCTGTTGAAGACGTTCGAGATTGAATGGGACATTGATATCGCCACAGCTTTATACACAGGTCTTTTGACAGATACTGGCGGATTTCGATATACCAACACATCACCAAAAGTAATGGCAGCCGTATCTGAACTGCTATCATATGGCGTTAACGGTCCTGAACTGGCTGAGACATTACTTGAAGAAATGACATTGCCGCAGATTAAAATTTTAAATAAAGCGTTAAATACTCTTCAATTATCACCCGAAGGGGATATTGCCTGGCTCTATGTTACACCGGAGGATATGATTGAATGTGCTGCTGCTAATGAAGATTTAGAAGGTCTCGTGAACTACCCTCGCAATATTCGAGGTGTGGAAGTAGGGATTCTGTTCAAAGTCATTCATGAACATGCGGTTAAAGTTAGCTTACGTTCTGCGGGTAAGGTCGATGTGGCTGATCTAGCGCAAACGTTTGGAGGTGGCGGTCATACCCGTGCTGCAGGTGCGCGTATAGAAGCTACACTCGAAACGGCAATAGCGCAAGTGCTTGAGGAGGTAAGACGTCATTTATGAGTGAATTAGAAGGTGTACTGGCGGTTTACAAGCCAGCCGGGTTCACTTCACATGATGTTGTGGCCAAGGCGCGTCGTATTCTCGGCATGAAACGGATCGGACATACAGGAACACTTGATCCACAGGTAACAGGTGTGCTACCGCTTTGTTTAGGCCGCGCTACTCGTGTCGTGGAGTATATTCAGGAGTTGCCCAAAGAATATGTGGCAACATTGAGACTGGGGATGTCCAGTGATACTGAGGACTTAACTGGGACCATTATAGAAACTGTAGATGAGGTGCATGTAACTGAAGAAGAGATTCTGTCAATGCTTGCTTCATTTAAAGGGGTTATTTCTCAGGTTCCACCGATGTATTCTGCGGTTAAAGTTGACGGCAAACGTCTTTATGAGTTGGCAAGAGAAGGTAAAACCGTTGAACGTAAAAGCCGTGAAGTAGAGATTTACGAAATTGAAATGACGGATATGACTTGGGAAGGCAATCATCCCGATATCACATTCCGGGTACTTTGCTCTAAGGGGACGTACATTCGTACACTCTGTGTCGACATCGGACGAGCACTTGGACTGCCGGGTGTGATGGTGAAACTAGAGAGAACGATGTCGGCAGGGATTTCTGCTAGTCATTGTCTTACGCTAGAGGATATTGCGACTCACAAAGAAGCCGGAACATTGGAAGATCATTTAATCGCTGCAGACGAAGCCATTTCTCATATGCCAAAGCACACGGTAATGGATGAGAAAAAGAAGGCAGCTTTGCAGGGGCAGCGTTTGTCCTCACGATTTATCGCTCCAGAGGTGAAGTCGAACAGTCAATTTCGGCTATACGATCTTCAAGGTGGATTTCTTGGCATTTATGAATTGGAAGATACAGGTGCAATTGCTCCAGTGAAGGTGTTTGCACAAGCTTAAATCAATTTTACCAAGTGAATTGTAGGTGAGAAACAGCGTGAGAACCGTAACGTTAACCTATCCGATGTCTCCGGAGACTGCTGCAGAGTGGGCACAGCCTCAAGTGGCTGCTCTAGGGCAGTTTGACGGATTGCATCGTGGACATGCTAGCGTCATTACATCCGCTGTGGCCCTAGCACGTAAACAAGGTGTGCCGGCTGCAGTCCTTACATTTCATCCCCATCCTAAAGATGTTATGGGTAAGGGTGATTATGAAGGGTATTTGACGCCACCCGTAGAAAAGCAGGAGATTCTTGCTAGTTTGGGTGTCGATATCTTATATGTTATTGAATTTAACGAGCAGCTTTCCCGTGTAAGTCCTCAGAATTTTGTCTCTGTTATGCTTTTGCCGCTACATATTGTAACTGCAGTTGTCGGCTTTGACTTTCGTTTTGGTTATCAAGGTGAAGGCGATGTTGAGATGCTTCGCAAGCTGGGTGAAGGTATTATGAATGTAGAGGTTGCTCCCCCTTTTCTGCTGGATGGAGAGAAGGTAAGCAGCTCCGGCATTCGTAAAAGTCTCCAAAACGGGGATTTAGAGCTGGCAAACTCCTGGTTCGGACGTTGCTATTATCTGCGTGGTGAAGTGGGGCATGGTGAGAAGAGAGGTCGCACTATTGGTTTTCCAACAGCGAACTTGAAGCTTAGTGCACATTTTGTCATCCCGACTAAAGGTGTATATGCGGTCCGAGTCTTTTATAAGGATAAAGTTTTGTATGGGGTTATGAATGTGGGCGTTAAACCTACCTTCCATGAGGGTGTATTGACTCCAAGCTTTGAGGTCCATCTGTTTGACTTTGAAGGTGATTTGTATGATCAAGAGCTCAAGGTGGAGTTAGTATCTTATATTCGTCCTGAACGAAAATTCGAATCCATTGGTGCATTGATTACTCAAATCGGTGAGGATGCAGAAACCGCGAAGAAGATTTTGGGGTATAATCTATAGTCATCCCGGACAAGCCGTTTACTTTTGTTAATGGAGATGCTATACTAATAAACGTTGCTGGCTTACAGCACCATAACCTTAGCTTGGTTGCACGTTCTCACCGACGGTGACGAGGCTAGTGGCGATTATATTGAAGGAGGTGAACAGGATGGCATTAACTCAAGAACGTAAACATCAATTGATCGACGAGCACAAAACTCACGAATCCGATACTGGATCCCCTGAGGTGCAAGTTGCTATCCTAACGGAGAACATCGTTAATTTGACTGACCACTTGCGTACGCACAAGAAAGATCATCACTCCCGTCGCGGATTGTTGAAAATGGTTGGACAACGTCGTAAACTTCTGGCGTATTTGAAAAACAAAGACATCAGACGTTACAGCGCCCTGATCGAAAGACTGGGATTGCGTCGTTAATTTTCCATAAGATAACCCTTAAAGCAGCCTGGTTGTATACCGTATGTCCTTCTCGGAGCGACAGCGGGACAGCTGGGTTGCTTTTTGAAAATTTAGGGAAAACTTTATAGCAAGACTGATGAGATTATTCGTAAAAACGGCCACTTTACATCATCTGTGAGACTTAGCCGTTTCTTCTTATATGTATACAGAACAGGCTACATACCTTAGGGACAAGCCTTTCCGATTCATTAGATCTATTTGTGAACCTGCTATATTTGATTGCGGGTCTACTACTATTCAAGGAGGTATTTATGGAAAAACGTGTAGAAATGCAGCTAGGCGGAAGACGCCTTGTGCTGGAAACGGGCCGTCTAGCTAAACAAGCAAACGCAGCCGTTATGGTGCGTTATGGGGATACTTCGGTATTATGTACCGTTACGGCTTCGAAAGAGCCAAAGGATCTGGATTTTTTCCCCCTTACAGTTAACTATGAGGAAAGATTATATGCAGTAGGTAAAATTCCTGGCGGATTTATTAAACGGGAAGGCAGACCAAGTGAGAAAGCGATTCTGTCAAGCCGTTTGACAGACCGTCCAATCAGACCCCTGTTCCCTGAAGGATTCCGTAACGATGTTCAGGTATTGAACATGGTAATGAGTGTGGATCAGGACTGCGCACCAGATATTGCTGCTATGATCGGCACTTCAGCTGCACTTAGTATTTCTGATGTGCCTTTTGATGGACCAATCGGCGGCGTTGCTGTAGGTCGGGTTAATGGAGATTTTGTGATCAATCCGGATATGGCTCAGCAAGCAATCAGTGATATTTATGTAGTGGTTGCTGGAACGAAGGAAGCAATCATGATGGTTGAAGCGGAAGCGAACGAAGTGACGGAAGATGTGATGCTCGAAGCGATTATGTTCGGTCATGATGAAATCCGTAAGATCGTTGCAACCATCGAAGAACTGGTCAAAGTGGCTGGTAAAGAAAAAATGGCTGTGAAGCTGCATACAGTGAATGCTGACGTGAATACTGAGGTCCGCGCATTTGCTGAGGCTCGTCTGGTGGAAGCCGTTAAAATTGCTGAAAAACATGCTCGTCAGGAAGCGATTGATGTCGTTAATGATGAAGCGGTTGCGTATTTCGTAGAGAAGTACATAGAAGCACCGGAGCTTCTGAAAGATGTTAAAGAAGTCCTCCATGATATCGTGAAGGATGAAGTAAGACGTCTAATCACGCATGATAAGGTTCGTCCAGATGGACGTAAACTTGATGAAATCCGTCCGATTGAATGTGACACAAGCCTGTTGCCGCGTACACACGGTTCCGGTCTGTTCACACGTGGACAAACACAAATCCTTAGCGTTTGTACCCTTGGAGCACTAGGTGATGTGCAAATTCTCGACGGAATCGATCCTACTGAAACGAAACGTTTCATGCACCATTACAATTTCCCGCCGTTCAGCGTAGGGGAAGCTCGTCCGCTTAGAGCACCAGGACGACGTGAAATCGGTCACGGAGCACTTGGAGAACGTGCATTATCCAAGGTGATTCCTAGTGAAACTGAATTCCCGTACACGATTCGTCTAGTATCAGAAGCGATTGAATCTAACGGTTCTACATCCCAGGCAAGCATCTGTGCCAGTATTCTGGCTATGATGGATGCTGGTGTGCCAATCAAAGCTCCAGTAGCCGGAGTAGCAATGGGGCTGATTAAAGACGGAGAGCATGTCTCCATCCTGACGGATATTCAAGGTATGGAAGATCATCTCGGAGATATGGACTTCAAGGTAGCTGGTACAGCTGAAGGTGTTACAGCTATTCAAATGGACATTAAGATTGCCGGTATCGACCGCAACATTCTTCAGGAAGCACTTCAACAGGCTAAAGAAGGCCGTCTGTTCATCTTGGACAAAATGAATGAAGCGATCTCTGCGCCAAGACCTAATCTGTCCAAATATGCTCCTAAAATCATTATTATCAACATCAATCCGGACAAAATCCGTGATGTTATCGGTGCTGGTGGTAAGATTATCAATAAAATTATTGAAGAAACCGGCGTGAAAATCGACATCGAACAAGATGGCCGTGTCTTTATCGGTTCTTCAGATGAAGAAATGATCCAAAAGGCTCGTTCGATTATCGAAGGTCTTGTGCGTGAAGTACAAGTCGGAGAAATCTATGTGGGTACAGTTAGACGTATTGAGAAATTTGGTGCATTTGTTGAACTGATTCCGGGCAAAGACGGATTGGTACACATTTCCCAATTGTCCACTGAGCGTGTAGCTAAGGTAGAAGATGTTGTTGCTATTGGTGACACCATTACCGTTAAAGTTACCGAGATCGATCCACAAGGCCGGGTTAACCTGTCTCGTAAAGCGGTGTTGACTTCGGAAACTGGAGCTAAAGCGTAAGTTTGATCTTAGTAATAACCTTTACAAAAGGGATCTAATTTCATTATTAAAAGAGACAGAAGCGATTTGCGTTCTGGCTCTTTTTTTATATGAAAGAAGGTGGAAAACTGTAGCAAACATTCCTATCTATTAGTCTTGTATCTGTTCATGACATAAATTCCTCCCTTGTCTCATAAATTGGGACAAAGTGTCTTTGTAATCGTGTGGAACGAACCTGAAATTCGTTTCTACCGGGGAGGAAGTCGTCATGAAGACGGAAAAAGTGGCATTAGTGGTTGCTTGTGTAGCAATCGTGATAGGAATTGGTAGCACACAGGGACCAGTCAAGGACATGTTTGCGCAATTGAAGCCGCAGGATGATCTTGCGGTGTGGATGGATATCCCTAAGGCGGCCAATAACGATCTTCTTCTGAGGATTGAGACCGCCGCGGCCAAACTAAATGCACCTCCAGTGGATGCAGTGGTTGACCGGGTGTGGAAAGCCATTCCGGGTTATAACGGACTTGAGATTGATGTAGAGAGTACCTATCGGAATGCTCTTTTGGCACCAAAAGAGCCCATAAAGTTAGTGTATCGGCAGATCGAACCAAAAGTATCGTTAAATGAACTGGGAGCAGAACCTATATATCGAGGAAATCCGGCGAAACCGATGGTATCACTGATGATTAATGTGGCTTGGGGGAATCAGTATATCGTGCCCATGCTGGATATTTTGGATGAAGAGAACGTGAAAGTTACGTTTTTTCTGGATGGAAGCTGGCTGAGCAAGAATCCAGAGCTTGCTGCAGAAATGTTAAAGCGTGGTCATGAGATGGAGAATCATGCCTATACCCATCCCAATATGAGTACTTTAAGTCGAGCGCGTGCTACAGTTGAGATTGAAAAGACGCAAAAGCTGCTAAAAGAATCACTTGGAGTCACTAATAAATGGTTCGCACCTCCATCTGGTGATTTCGATCAAGAGACAGTAGAAATCGCTAGCAGCTTGGGCTTAAAGACTGTACTCTGGACTGTGGATACGGTGGATTGGCGCAATCCTTCTCCTGAATCTATAGTTGCCAAAATCACAAGTAAAGCTGAATCCGGGACACTGGTTCTAATGCATCCTACTGCCTCATCCTCCAAGGCGCTGAAGGCCATGATACGCGGGATAAAGGAAAAAGGGTTACAGCTAGGAACAGTTAGCCAAACGCTGTCAGCGGAGCGTCTAATCCCCTCTGATGTTGAGTGAGTGATCTATTTCTGGTAGGATTATAGGCACGTGTATTAAATTAGATAGAACATGGCTATTGCCAGGAGGACATGAAGTGGAAAAAATAGTATTATCCAATGGATTACGAGTAGTGATGGAAAAAATTCCGACCGGCCGGTCCGTATCATTTGGAATTTGGGTGAAGACAGGTTCGCGGAATGAACACCCTGGAAACAACGGGATATCCCATTTTGTAGAGCATATGCTTTTTAAAGGTACGGACCGATATAGTGCTAAGGATATTGCCGAGCAGTTCGATGCTATTGGCGGCAATGTAAATGCGTTTACCTCTAAGGAATATACTTGCTATTATGCAAAGGTATTGGATGAGCATCTGCCTATCGCAGTAGATGTGTTAGCAGATATGTTCTTCCGTTCACGTATGGATGCTGAAGAGCTGGAGAAGGAAAAAAACGTCATCCTTGAGGAAATTTCTATGTGCGAGGATACACCAGACGACCTTGTGCATGATTTGATGTGTGCTGCTGCTTACAAGGATCATCCGCTTGCGTATTCTATCCTAGGCTTAAAGGAACGGCTGATGGAAATGAAGCCAGATGATCTTCGTGCTTACATGAAGGAGCAGTATACGATTGAGAATACGGTAATTAGTGTAGCGGGGAACATTAGTGATGGACTGATTGAGCTGCTGGAGCAGCATTTTGGTTCTTTTGCTAATCATGGCACATCTGCGCCGCTGACTCCACCGGATTATTATGGGGATTTGTTGTTTCACCGCAAAAAAACAGAACAGAATCATATCTGTCTTTCCTTACCAGGGGTCCGCTCTGGCGACCCAATGCAATATGCTATGGTGCTTATTAATAATGCCATTGGTGGGGGGATGAGCTCACGGATGTTCCAAGAGATTCGTGAAAAACGTGGCCTAGCTTATTCTGTATATTCATACCACAGTTCTCAGGCGGATTCTGGTTTATTCACGGTCTATGCTGGAACAGCACCGAAGCAAACTAAGGATGTAACAGAGCTAATTAAGGAAATGATGTACGAACTTGCTACTAAGGGTCTTAGTGAAGATGAACTGCGAAAAGGCAAGGAGCAGCTTAAAGGTAGCCTTATTCTTAGCCTGGAAAGCACTAGTAGCCGGATGAATCGGATTGGGAAAAATGAACTCATGCTCGGAAAACATAACACATTAGACGATATGATCGCCAAGATTCAGTTAGTAACGATGGACAATATCAACAGTGTGCTTGATAATATGTTTGCTGAGCCGCTTTCTTTAGCGATGGTAGGTTCAACAGATAAAGCTATTGCAAATGTTAGGAGAGATGATCTTGTCTTATTACGTACAAATCAATAAACTAGCTGGAAACGAGGATGTTAATCTTCCTTGTAAAATGTCAGAACAGGCTTCCGGGTATGATCTTTATGCCGCGGTTGAAAGCGAAGTCGTGCTTGCTCCTGGAGAACGTGCATTAATTTCAACAGGCATATCATTAGCTATGCCAGACGGATTAGAAGCTCAGATTCGCCCACGAAGTGGACTGGCCTTGAAGCATGGGATTACGTGTTTGAACACACCTGGAACGATTGATGCTGATTATCGTGGAGAGATCAAAGTGTTGTTGATCAATCTAGGGCAAGAGCCATTTGCTATTGCTCGCAATGAGCGTATTGCCCAAATGGTATTTCAAGCGGTTCCAGTGGTCACTTTGGTTGAAGTAGATACTTTATCCGAAACAGAACGTGGAGCCGGAGGCTTCGGTCACACTGGCAAATAATATGACTTATTAAAAAGCTTGCGAATTTATGCCTAATCGGCGTGATTCGTGAGCTTTTTTTTCGTTTAAATATGACGATTTATAAGTTTCACACATTTAAGCCTGCATGGTAATTCTTCTCCGCTTTTCACCCATTAAGAATGCCCAGCATAAGATGCTCTATAGTCGATAGTGTATGTTGAAAGGAGCGTCATCCCTATGCTTACTGGCGTCAGGATCGTGTTCCTGGGCGGGGACGCGAGACAGCTTGAAGTGATTCGGAAATGTGTGGAATTGGATGCGACGGTAAGCGCTGCCGGGTTCGATAAATGGGAAACCCCTTGCCCAGGGGTGAGCCTGGAACAGATGACGGTAGAGCTGCTTAGTAATGCAGATGTATTAGTGTTGCCTACGATTGGTTGTGATGATGAAGGAAATATCAGTGCTTTATTTTCTTCTGAACGCTTGATGCTCTTGGAAGAACATTTTGCTGCTCTGCCACCCCATTGTTTGGTGTATAGCGGTATGGCTAAAAGCTACTTACGCGGCATGTGCGCCAAGCATTCGTTAAAGTTAATTGAATTGCTTAATCGTGATGATGTAGCCATCTACAACTCCATCCCAACAGCGGAAGGGGCATTGGTTATGGCCATACAGAACACGGATTTTACCATTCACAGTTCCAAATCGATGGTACTGGGCTTGGGCAGAACGGGTTTTACAATGGCAAGAAGCCTGCAAGGGTTGGGTGCTAGTGTCAAAGCCGGAGTTAGAAAACAGGAACATTATGCACGTGCTGAGGAAATGGGCTGGAAGCCGTTTATGACCAGTGAACTGTTGCTTCATGTGCCGGATGTTGATCTAATATTTAATACGATTCCAAGTATGATCATCACCGCACAAGTGCTTTCACGTATCTCACCGAATTGCTTAATTATTGACCTGGCTTCCGCTCCGGGTGGATGTGACTTTCGTTATGCGGAGAAAAGAGGAATTAAAGCGATGCTGGCACCTGGACTCCCTGGCATTGTAGCTCCTAAAAGCGCTGGGATTATTATGGCAAATGCGCTGGTTCAGTCGATATCGGACGAGGCTTTAATCAAGGGGGACGAATAAAATGGATTGGCACGGAAAAACAGTAGGGTATGCGATTACCGGATCTCACTGCACATTTGCGGAGGTAATGCCGCAAATTCAACGCTTCGTAGATGGAGGAGCAAACGTAGTGCCCATAGTTTCAGCATCCGTACTAGGCACCGACACCCGCTTTGGAACATCGCAAAATTGGCTAAAACAGTTGAAAGATATAACAGGTAATGATATCATTTCTACAATTGTTGAAGCGGAACCGCTGGGTCCTTCCAAGCTGCTGGATGTGCTTACCATAGCACCTTGCACTGGAAATACAACGAGTAAATTGGCAAATGCTATGACCGATAGTCCAGTGCTCATGGCTGCGAAATCGCAGATGCGCAATGGACGTCCACTAGTTCTCGCGATATCTACCAATGATGGCTTAGGTCTTAATGCCGCAAATATTGCAAAGCTTCTCGTGGCTAAACATATTTATTTTGTGCCATTCGGACAGGATAACCCTGAGGGCAAACCTAATTCGTTAGTAGCGCGTATGGATCTTATCCCAGAAGCTTGCTATGCCGCTTTGCAAGGTAAACAACTACAGCCGATGATTATTGAAAAGTTTCATTCCGTCTAGAATAAGGCGGAATCGGTGGAGCTAGTTGCGGATAATAAAAGGGGAGATGCACTAAATGAGCAATGAGAAGTTAAATGCCGCCTTGGTCGGAGTTGCTTCTTAATCAATAGACGCGGTCGTTAACGCTCAAAGCCAAGATCTGCTAAACCCATTGCTGAGATCATTGCTACCAAAAAATATAAGCTTACTGCTACCGTCCTCATTTCGAGGGCGGTACAACCATTTTTCAAATTAAAAGAAAATTACTTAAGAAATAAGCTTACGTACTGTAAAGGAATTTCTCATTAGAAACGAAATGAATTCTATTTACGAACGATTAGTGTGTTTGCTTTGACAATAATGGAGGAATTATACATGGGTATTCTGGTACAGAAATTCGGAGGAACATCACTCTCAACACCGCAAGCTAGAGAGCACGTCATTCGTAATGTCAAACGGGAGCTCGCTAGTGGCTATAGTCTGGTCATCGTTGTTTCGGCTATGGGCAGACGCGGAGAACCTTATGCAACGGATACGCTGCTGGATTGGGCCGTACAGAATGGAGATTCACTTCCAGAGCGTGAGAAGGATCTCTTGATGTGCTGTGGTGAGATTATCTCTGCGACTACACTTTGTGGATTGCTGGAGAATGAAGGGATTGCTTCTACGGTATTAACGGGAGCTCAGGCTGGTTTCTTGACCGATAGCAACTATGGCAATGCAAGAATTCTAGATGTACGTCCTGAACGAGTTCTCCGCGAATTGCGTGAAGGTAAAGTGGTTATAGTGACAGGGTTCCAAGGACAGACTGAAGCGGGTGATTTGACGACTTTAGGACGTGGAGGAAGTGATACCTCTGCGACTGCACTGGGTGCTGCTCTTCATGCAGATATGGTTGATATCTATACAGACGTTAATGGGATTCTTACAGCAGATCCGCGGATCGTTGAAGATGCTAAACCGTTAACTTATGTTAGTTATACAGAAATTTGTAATATGGCTCATCAAGGAGCAAAGGTCATCCATCCGCGTGCGGTTGAGATTGCTATGCAGGCACAAATTCCAGTACGTGTTCGTTCAACATTTTCTGAGAATGAAGGAACGCTGGTTACGAATCCAGAAGGATTCAACGACATTCAGTCTGGCGGCATTGTAGATCGCTTCGTAACAGGGATTGCATATGTCAGCAACGTCACACAGATTTCTGTGGAGTGTCCAGATGGAAATGGTACGGGCGTTCAACTGCAAATTTTTAAAAGTATGGCTGACAACGGAATAAGCGTTGATTTTATTAATGTAACACCTACGGAAGCTCTTTATACTGTGTTCGATGACAAATCAGAAAAGGCCATCTCAGTTCTTCAGCAATTGGGCCTGCGTCCTAAGAGTTTATCAGGTTGTGCAAAAGTTTCCGTTATCGGAGGCGGAATTAATGGTGTGCCTGGTATTATGGCTCGTATCGTTGAGGCACTTAGCTCACAAAATATTCAGATTCTCCAATCCGCAGATTCGAATACAACGATTTGGGTGCTGGTGAAGAAAGAGGATATGGTGCAGTCCCTGCGTTCGCTGCACGCTATGTTTGAATTGCACCGCTAAGGAGGAATTCAAAGTGGATTTCGGAAGATTAATAACAGCCATGGTAACTCCCTTTGACGGGGATGGAGAAATCAACTGGGATGTAACTTCACAGCTTGTCAATTATTTAATTGAGGAACAGAAATCAGAGGCTTTGGTTGTCTGTGGCACAACTGGGGAATCCCCTACGTTAAGTGATGAGGAGAAACTGCAGCTGTTTTCTTTCGTACTAGAGAAGGCGAATGGTCGCTGTAAAATTATTGCTGGAACAGGCAGTAATAACACGAAGCACTCTATTCACCTCACGAAGGAAGCGGAGAAAATAGGTGTGGATGGCGTACTTTTGGTCGTTCCTTATTACAATAAGCCTAATCAGGAAGGGCTCTATCAGCATTTTTCTACGATTGCTTCGGAGACTTCATTGCCAGTTATGCTGTATAATGTTCCCGGTCGCACGGGTGTGAGTATGAGCGTAGACACAACCCTTCGACTTGCAGAAATTTCGAATATTGTTGCGACAAAAGAATGTGCATCTGTTGATCAAGTGACACTTATCGCTTCTGCGTCTGCCGATGACTTCCGTGTATATACTGGTGATGATTCAGCGGGCTTAGCTAGTCTAGCTGTAGGTGGATACGGAATTATCAGCGTAGCTAGTCATGTGGTTGGTGCACAGATGTCAGAAATGATCTATGCATACAGCTCCGGAAATGTGCAGCGAGCGGGAGAGATTCATCGGAAACTGTTCCCAATTTTTAAGGGATTATTCGAATGCCCGCAACCGCTACCGAATCCTTCCGCGGTCAAATATGCTTTAACTCTGAAGGGTCTGCCTGTTGGAGGCGTCAGATTGCCGCTTATTTCACCTACGGAAGCGGAAGCGGCCTTTATTGAAGCGCTATTTCACTAAGTGCTGAACAATGATATTCTTGTGTTTAAACCGGCTTCTCCTGTGGAGAGCCGGTTTTTATATTTATTATATTTTGCTAAAATAATGGGTCACATTTAAGGAAAGAATTTGGATACGAGATAGGGTGACTTGTCTTTTGCCAAAAAAATCATGTATAATGATCTTAAGTGACTGGGTGCGGTTAAAATTAAATATGCGGTAATCTTCCGTCAATGGTTTACATTGTGAGACAGGATAGGTCCCAAGATGAGTCTGTGTAAATGATTGAAATGTCTTCGCGCGAGGGGCGCGACGGTGAATTTTGACGGCATTTGTCCGTTTCAATATGAACTTTACTGCCCGGAATCGGGAGCTTTCGCATTGCGCATTTTACAGATATCAGGAATATCCTTGTTAATTAGGAAGCTATCAGCTGTTTGAAGAATGTGTTCAGCGCCGCTGAAATAATCGAAGTTCAATATTTACCAATAAAAGTATGACGTCCAACATCATAGGAGGGTTAGATTCATTTGTCCAAAAAAAACAACAACGATAAATTGATGATTTTCGCATTGGGCGGAGTCGGAGAAATCGGGAAAAACATGTATGTCATTCAATATGGAGCTGACATTGTAGTCGTGGATTCGGGACTTAAGTTCCCGGAAGAAGATATGCTCGGTATTGATATTGTAATTCCTGATATCTCTTATTTGACAGAGAACCGTGACAAGGTAAGAGGAATTGTACTTACCCACGGACACGAGGATCACATCGGTGGTCTCCCATATGTCCTGAAGAATTTGAATGTTCCGGTTTACGGAACAAGACTTACATTAGGCCTTGTAGAAAACAAATTGAAGGAAGCAAACTTACTGGGTGACACCAAACGGATTCTGATCAATGAAGATTCAGAAATTCAACTGGGAAGTTCACTCAAAGTTACTTTCTTCAGAACCAATCACAGTATTCCTGATTCCGTCGGTGTGTGCATCGAAACACCGGAGGGTAACGTAGTTCATACGGGAGATTTCAAATTTGACCACACTCCAGTCAACGGTCAATTTGCAAATCTGCATCGGATGGCTGAAATTGGTCAGAAGGGCGTGCTTGCTCTTTTGTCGGATAGTACAAATGCTGAGAAACCAGGCTTTACCCCATCTGAAAAGAATGTCGGTATTGTTCTGGAAGATATTTTCCGCAAAGCTGAACAACGTGTCGTTGTAGCAACTTTTGCTTCCAATGTGCACCGTATTCAGCAAGTGGTTAATGCGGCAGAATCCACAGGTCGTAAAATTACAGTAATTGGCCGTAGTATGGTAAACGTTGTATCTATTGCTTCTGAGCTTGGATATCTGAACGTACCTGACGGTATGCTGATCGAGCCTGAAGAAATGAACAGAATGGCAGCGAACCGTGTCGTTGTTCTTTGCACAGGATCCCAAGGCGAGCCAATGTCTGCATTGACCCGTATGGCACGTTCCAGTCATCGTAAAGTAGATATCTTGCCAGGTGATACTGTTATTATTGCAGCAACACCGGTACCAGGTAACGAGAAATATGTAGGTCGTACCATTGATGAATTGTTCCGTCTTGGCGCTAACGTAATCTATAGCGGTTCCAATTCTGGCGTTCACGTATCCGGTCACGGTAGCCAGGAAGAGCTTAAGCTTATGCTCAATCTGATGAAACCAAAATATTTCATTCCAATTCATGGTGAATACCGTATGCAACGCAAACATGCGCTTTTGGCAGAATCCGTTGGTGTAGAGTCTCAGAACATTTTCATCACTGAAATTGGTGAGATTGTGGAAATTCAAGGCGGTGCCGCTCGTAAAGCTGGTAAAGTAACGGCTGGTAACGTATTGATTGACGGTCTGGGTGTAGGTGATGTAGGTAATATTGTATTGCGTGACCGTAAGTTACTGTCTCAAGATGGTATTTTGGTTGTCGTGGTTACATTAAGCAAACAGAATGGTGCAATTGTCTCCGGACCTGACATCATTTCTCGTGGTTTCGTTTATGTCCGTGAGTCCGAAGGACTGCTTGACGAAGCGAACCGAATTGTTTCCAGTACACTGCAGCGCCTGATGAGTGAGAAAGTAAATGAGTGGGCATCGCTTAAAACAAGCGTAAAAGATTCACTCGGTCGTTTCTTATATGAGCAAACGCGTCGTAGACCGATGATTTTGCCAATTATCATGGAAGTGTGAGGAGAATTCTCCTTAAATAAATATATAGCTTGGGCATTGGCCCCTTTTCCCCGGAAATATTGGACGGTTTCTACGGGAAAAGGGGTTTTTGTATTGTTTATATTCACATCATGAGGAGAGCTTTGCATAATGCGGGGCCCTGAAATGTCATACTAATGAAAGTTAGTAAGGCTATTGCAGACCAGAGCTGCATAAGAAAAGGGAGAGCTGCGAAGATGAACTACATGAATGGATCAAATGGAGCAAAGAATGAGGAAGTTATACCACAAGAGGGAAATCCAAGTACAAATGAAAATATGCCGCCCACTACAATGGGTGCACTGAAAGAGCTTGGACAAACAGCGGTACCTACTGGTGAACCGGATATCTTTTGCATAACGATCATCGGTCAGATTGAAGGCCATATTGTAATGCCTCCTCAGAACAAAACGACAAAATACGAACATATCATTCCCCAGCTGGTGGCAGCTGAACAGAATAAGAATATTAAAGGTCTGCTTATTATTTTAAATACGGTTGGTGGAGATGTAGAAGCTGGTCTAGCGATTGCCGAAATGATTTCTTCGCTCTCTAAACCAACGGTAACAGTAGTCATTGGAGGGGGCCATAGTATTGGCGTTCCGATCGCTGTATCCTCTACGTATTCAATTATTGCGGAAAGTGCAACGATGACGATACATCCGATTCGTATGAATGGTTTAGTAATTGGAGTGCCACAGACGTTCGAATACATGGAAAAAATGCAGGAGCGTGTAGTGAAATTCGTTACTTCTCATTCTCGGATTTCTGAAGAACAGTTCCGTGATCTCATGTTTAAGACAGGTGAGCTCAATCGTGATATTGGAACAGCCGTTGGGGGGTTGGACGCCGTTAAATATGGTCTCATGGATGAGGTGGGCGGGATCGGAGCTGCCTTAGCGCATCTTAACCGGATGATTGGTGGAGATTTCTCTGCAGCGCCTACAGCAGCGATTTCGGGAGGGCTTACGCAATGACACTCTACACGATAATGTCGATGGAACAGGTGTGGGAGGGTGCCTTTAATAATTACGCTACAACGCGAGAAGTAAGTGTTCAAGGGATGCTCATGCAGGTTGAGCCGATGGAGGAAGGACGCGCGCGCATAGTAAGATTGCTGGATTGTCCTTTGGAGCGATATTTGGATCCGTCGTACTCTCCAGGAGCGATAATTACGTTAACATAAAGATTCATTTTTTGACAAAAGAGAACATAGGTACGCCACGCCATTATATGGTATAATGTTGTTCCGGGGGTGGCTGGCGTGGCTAAACGAAAAAAGAAAAAGAAAAAAGCGCTGCTCGGCAGCGTTTTAAAATATGAAATTTATGGAATTTTACTAATAACGATATCCGTTATTGCTCTGTCCGGTGAAGCGGCGGTAGGGCGGTCACTTTCAAGTATGGCGGGTTATTTATTAGGGAGATTTTATTTTGTGTTGCCGCTTATTGGTATTTTTTATGGGCTTATGGTTATGATCCATCGAAGATGGCCTTCTTCTTGGAACAGTCGGCATACAGGCGTGCTTTTGCTTCTGCTTTCCATGTGCCTTATGAGTACGATTTCTGCAATGGAGCAGAAGCTTGGCCCGTTGTCCTTGCTCCATCCTGGCAACGTGATGACACAAATACATAATGATCTTTCGGGATCTCTTTCGCCTGGTGCTAACAATAGTAATGTCTATATGCTGGGTAAGGATATAAGTGGTGGATATATCGGCGGGTTGGAGTATGCTGCGCTGCTGTGGCTCTTTGGTAGTCTGGGCGCTAAGCTGCTCATGATAGTTATGCTTGCCATCAGCTTTATGTTAATTACAAATCTCTCTTATGTAGAGATTATTACTCTTTTACGAGTTCGTACGGTTAAGTTTGTGGAGGGGATTCGTCTCCATGCGGCAAACCGTCCGAAGGCAGTCCCGGTAGCGGCTAGACCTTCTAAATCAGCTGCCCAGGCTAAGACTCGGCAGGTGAAGCAGCCTGTCTATGAAGAAGATGACGAAGAGGAAGAAGACGATCGATATTTACCTAACCGCAAGCAACCTGTTCTTTTGAAAAAAATATCCGGTTGGTTCTCAGGCTCCACCCGTTCAGAGGCGGAAGCCGATTCTGGGAATGATGATCAAGGTCCAATTGTAACAAGTGCTTCGCACGGTCCGATCATTTCCGGGCTTTCAGTAGATAGTCGTGTGACTTCACTTGAGGATATTCATCAGGATTTTGATGATGCAGATATGGATATGGAACCTGTGACGCCAATTATCCGCGACTTCTTTGAGCATATCCGCTCAGAAGGGTTGAATGAGGAAGATAGGGAGGATTGGAGTGAATTCTCTCCAGCGGCTCGTGGTGTTACTAGCAAAGCTCCTGTTACTGGGGCTAATCCAATTCATCAACAGATTTCAGATGAGCCTGAGGAGAATGTGAACATAGACTTGAATGGATTGCTAAGTGCTACTCCGGATGGCGAGATCGTTCCTGCACCACCAGCACCACCTCCACCAAAGCCTTATAAGCTGCCATCTTTCCGTCTTCTTGCTAAACCTAACAACAGCGGCAAAGCGGGAGATCAGAATGATTATATGCAGACAGCCCGTAAGTTAGAAGCTACACTTGAGAGCTTTGGTGTAAGGGCAAAGGTTCTTGAAGTAGTTAGAGGTCCAGCGGTTACACGGTATGAAATTCAGCCGGATATTGGTGTTAAGGTTAGCCGTATTGTTAATCTGACGGATGACATTGCACTTGCTCTTGCTGCCAAAGATATACGTATGGAAGCACCCATTCCGGGTAAATCAGCAATTGGAATAGAGGTGCCAAATTCCGAAGTGTCTGTTGTTACTATGCGTGAAGTTATGGAAACACAGATCTTTCAGGAAGCAGAGTCCAGATTATCGATTGCCTTTGGACGTGATATTTCGGGTCAGACAATTATCGGTAATTTAGCGAAGATGCCCCATTTATTGGTGGCTGGTGCAACGGGTTCTGGTAAATCGGTTTGTATTAACGGGATTATTACGAGTATTTTATACAAAGCTAAACCTGATGAAGTCAAATTCCTGATGGTGGACCCGAAGATGGTAGAGCTGAATGTCTATAATGGGATTCCGCATCTTCTGGCTCCAGTGGTTACTGATCCGAAGCGGGCGAGCTTAGCTTTAAAGAAGATCGTTGTGGAAATGGAGAAAAGGTATGAACTCTTCTCCAAATCGGGAACACGGAACATGGAAGGCTATAATAAGCTGATGGCTGAGAATCCAGCGGCTATTCTTCCTTATATTGTTGTTATTGTGGACGAGCTTGCGGATTTGATGATGGTTGCCGCTAACGATGTAGAGGATGCTATCTGTCGACTCGCACAGATGGCGCGTGCAGCTGGTATTCATCTAATTATCGCTACCCAGCGTCCTTCCGTAGATGTCATTACAGGTTTGATTAAGGCTAATATTCCTTCTCGTATAGCTTTTGGTGTATCGTCCAATGTAGACTCTCGAACCATTCTGGATATGCCGGGCGCGGAGAAGCTTTTGGGTCGAGGAGACATGCTGTTCTTACCGATGGGGGCTTCTAAACCGATTCGAGTACAGGGTGCTTTTATGAGCGATCAGGAGGTTGAGACGATCGTTCAATATGTCAGCAGTCAAGGGGAAGCAGAATATGATGAGTCTATTGTTCCAGAGGTAGATGACACAATCGCAGAAGATCAGGAACCTCAGGATGAGTTATATGAGCAGGCCGTAACGATCGTGCTTGAAGCGAAGCAGGCTTCGGTCTCGCTGCTACAGCGCCGGATGAGGGTTGGTTACACCCGTGCAGCCCGTTTGATTGACTCCATGGAGGCTCGTGGGGTCATTGGGCCATACGAGGGCAGCAAGCCGCGTGAGGTGCTTGTGTCACTGGAGCAATATCAGCATAACAAGATCAGTTCTTAAGCTGGACAAGTCAGTTCTAGCATTTAATAGACAGTGAGAAGGGGCGGTGCTCAAGTAGTTTGTACTACTTGGGTACCGCCCCTTACTCTGCTGAAGAAGTGTAAACGCCCCTTCAAATAATGGTCTTTGTGAAGCTGCATTAAAGAATTAGGGAATTTCTCCCTGAAATACTGATATTATGGCCCTCAGAATTATAATTAGGGAAAAGCTCCCTATAATTTATTAATTTTGGTAATAAATAAAGGAATTGGCCTGATTTTTAGGGAGGAATTCCCTAATTCCATTCATTATCAGAGAATATCCACTATTTTCAGGGAGTTTTTCCCTAAAGTGCGAACCTGTTACTTGGACTATTGTGAATTCATATCACTAAAAGGTTGAGAAGTATGACGTATATCTATAATTTCAATTAATGCGTGGTTCCACAGTAAAATGTGGTCCTTTAAATTCATGATTCATATCAACTCCATGGTTTTCTTATTTCGATTATAGTTGATAATCATTCTCAATTACAACGGAAAGCTATTTCTTCTTTTTAGTAATGCATAGGATGCGCTGACAGTCGTCATAATAACTTTAGCCATCCATGCAGAACTTACAAAAGAAAGGTAGAGCGAACCCTATGAAGAAACAAAAGATGTGGATATTTGCTGCTTTAACTCTTGCACTTGCTGCCGCGCCGTTTGCAGGAACGTTTTTCAAGGGGAATGGCATTGTTCAGACCAAGCAAAGTGCTGCTGCGTCATTTGTCCACGAGTTAAATAATCCTGACGAAGAAGCCTTGCCGGCTTTCAGTACAACACCCATTAAGCTTGGGTCCACGGGTCAGGATGTCTATGAATTGCAGGGACGATTAAAGCATTTAGGTTATTATGCCGGAAAAATAGACAGTCAGTTTGGGCCGAAAACGAAGAATGCAGTCACTTGGTTTCAATGGAAGTTCGGAATGAAGTCTGATGGCATTGTAGGTGCCAAAACGAAGCTGAAGCTGTATAACGCCACGAAGAACTGGAAGCCGACTGAGCCTTCTACGGGCACGGGAAATAAGACAGCAGAGGGAAACACTGGCAATAAAACAAATACGACAGATAAATCGAATTCTCCAGGGTTGTCTTCAGGCAATTCGATGGGTTTATCGGAGAATGATCTGAAGATCATGGCCAATGCCGTGTATGGAGAAGCCAGAGGTGAGCCTTTTGAAGGTCAGGTTGCTGTGGCTGCGGTCATTTTAAATCGTGTGAAATCACCTAGTTTCCCGAATACGCCGTCTGGTGTTATTTTTCAACCGAGAGCATTTACAGCTGTAGCCGATGGCCAAATCTATCTGGAGCCAAATGAGCAAGCACGTAAGGCAGTACAGCAAGCACTCAGTGGTTGGGATCCATCCGGAGGATGCCTGTATTACTTCAACCCTAAAACGGCTACCTCAAAATGGATTTGGAGCCGGCCTCAGGTTAAGACGATAGGTCAGCATATTTTCTGTATGTAGAACAGTAGGATAGAGAATTCAAAGAGCAACCGGGAAGAGGCTTCCGGTTGCTTCCTTACTTTGGAATGGTTTAGAATGGTTAATAATTCATAAACATGATGTAGAGCAACTATCCACGCCGTAAAGGAGTTTTGGACTTGACTAATAATGTATTTCAGCATGGCACCGTAGGAGGCTTGCGCATTCACGTTATGCCAACCAAGGCGTTCAAGACCTATGCGATCTCACTTTATGCAGGGATCCCTCTTGATGAGAATACAGTAACCTCTACTGCACTGGCTCCATTCGTGCTTCGCAGAGGTACCGCGACTTATCCTGAGACTACGCAATTCCGCGAGCGTTTAGAGGAGCTGTATGGCGCTGGGTTCGGGTTTGATATTTATAAAAGAGGCGATTATCAAATCGTTCAGTTCCGCATGGATACGATTAATGACTCTTTTGTGCAAAGCCAGGAGAGCTTACTTGAACAATCCTTCGCTTTCTTAGGTGAAGTACTGACTCGTCCATTAGTTGAAGACGGCAGCTTCCGGCCTTCGTATGTTGCAACAGAGCGTGAAACCGTTCGCAAGAAGCTGGAGTCTATCGTAAATGACAAGATACGTTACGCCGCTGAACGCTGTATTGAGGAAATGTGCCGCAAGGAGCCATACCGTCTTCACCCTCTGGGTCAAAGAGCGGACCTGGATCAAATCACTCCGAAAAGTTTGTATGAATCGTATAATTCCTGGCTGGATGAAGCCATCCTTGATCTTTATGTAGTGGGTGACACAACCACTGAGGAAGTAGAACAGCTTGTACAGCGTCATTTCGGCCGGGTTCAGTCCGAGGTGGGCTTATATAGCTCTAAGTTCATACCAGTATCGGTTAATGAGGTACGGACTGTAGAAGAGAAGCTGGATGTCAGTCAGGGCAAGTTGAACCTGGGCCTGCGTACCTCTATTACTTATAAGGATGATAATTACGCTTCCGCGATTATGTACAACGGTATATTAGGAGGGTATCCACACTCTAAACTCTTCGTGAATGTACGTGAGAAGGCAAGCCTTGCCTACTATGCTTCGTCTCGTTATGACGGCCACAAGGGCATTGGAACGATTCAATCCGGCATCGAAACGCAAAATTACGGCAAAGCCGTGGACATTATAGAGAAGCAATTGGAAGAGATGAAAGCTGGCAATATCAGTGATCTGGAACTGAGTCAGACCAAAGCTATGATCCGCAATCAGCTTTCCGAGATTCCGGATTCTGCTTTTGAAATGATCTCTTACGACTTCAACCGCCAGTTGTCAGGAAAAGAACGGACAGCGGATCAGCTATTGGGGCAGGTGGAACAAATCGGTGCTGAAGATGTAAAAGCCGCTGCCGAAACCTTTCAGCTGGATACGATTTATTTCTTGACAGGAAAGGAGGAATAACGATGGAACAAATTCATTACGACAGACTTCAAGAGACCATTTATCACGAGGTCATGGATAACGGACTTCAGGTATATGTGTTGCCGAAACCAACCTTCAAAAAGACTTATGCTACATTTGCAACTAAATACGGTTCCGTTGACAACCATTTTCATGTCGCAGGTGGAGAAGAGACCACTGTTCCTGATGGTATAGCTCACTTTTTAGAGCACAAGATGTTTGAAGAGCCAGAAGGCGATATTTTTGCTACCTTTGCTTCAAATGGAGCCTCGGCCAATGCTTTTACAAGCTTTGATCAGACCGTTTATCTTTTCTCAGCAACAGAGAATATAGAGACCAATCTTAGTACGCTCGTTGATTTTGTTCAGCGACCTTATTTTACAGATGAAAATGTAGAAAAGGAAAAGGGAATTATTGGACAAGAAATCAATATGTATGCTGATAATCCGGACTGGCGCGTGTATTTTGGCCTTATTGAAGCGATGTATTCGAAACACCCGGTTCGGATTGACATTGCAGGTACGGTAGAATCGATTAGTACGATCACGAAAGAAACGCTGTACACATGTTATAACGCTTTTTATCACCCTAGCAATATGTTGTTGTTCGTGGTTGGGGGTGTGGACCCGGAGAAAGTATTCTCCTTGATTCGCGCTAACCAAAAAGGTAAAACCTACGGCAAGCAGGGTGAAATCAAGCGTATTTTTGAAGATGAACCCGAACAAGTCGCTACAAAACGGCTAGAAAGCAAGCTTGCTGTTTCGATGCCGAAAATCATGTTTGGTTTTAAGGAAAAAGTAGAAGATCTAACAGGTGAGGCTTCTCTAAAACGCGATCTGATAACGAAGCTAATGCTCGATTTGTTGGTAGGCAGTAGCACAGCATTGTATCAAAAGCTATATGATGAGGAATTGATCTCTGACAGCTTTGGACATGAATTTAATAGTTCTCCGCAGTATGCTTTTTCTGCAATGGGTGGGGATACGAAGGATCCTGATCTGCTGTTAAACCGAATTAAAGAAGAAGTAGATCTAATCTTAAAGTCTGGCTTTGCGGAGAAGGATTTCGAGCGGGCACGGAAAAAGAAAATAGGCGGATATTTGCGTATGCTTAATTCCCCTGAAAGTATTGCACATGAGTTTACACGCTACCAGTTCCGCGGTGGTGACCTGTTTGAAGTTCTGCCTATGTATGAGTCGATTACTTTGGCGGAAGTTAACGAGCGTCTGCAAGCCCATGTAAAATGGGAACAGCTTGCCGTTTCATTGGTGGTGAGTCCTTAGGTGAGCGTTTTGGGAGAGAGCAGCAAACCACTAGGGGAAATGACAGTGCTCATTACAGGGGGAAGCGGAGGGATCGGCGGCGCCATTGCGGAACGATTTGCTTCTGTGGGGATGAATATAGTTATTCATTACAAACACTCACATGAAGCTGCGAATGATGTCGCGAGGCGTTGCATGGCCCTTGGGGCAAAGGTAATGACAGTAAACGCCGATATGAAGGATCGTAGTCAGATTGTACGTATGGCTGAAAAGCTTGAGAGTAATGGGATGCAGCCGGATATTCTCGTCAATAATGCCGGTAAATCGCATTACGGAATGCTCGCTGACGTGACCGAAGAGGAATGGGATGACATTATGTCCATTAACTTGAAGGGAACCTTTATGTGCAGTCAAATCTTCATGCCGTACATGGTATCGCAACGTTATGGTCGTATCATCAACGTTTCTTCCGTTTGGGGAATCACTGGAGCTTCTTGCGAAGTAGCTTATTCGGCTAGCAAAGGCGGAGTGAATGCCTTTACAAAAGCTTTAGCAAAAGAGCTGGCTCCATCTGGTGTAACGGTTAACGCGGTAGCTCCAGGAGCGGTTAATACGAACATGTTGTCCAATTTACAGGAGGATGAAGTCCGTATGCTGGAGGATGAGATTCCAGTAGGGCGTTTGGCTACGCCTAATGAAATATCTTCACTAATTTATTTTTTGGCTTTGCCTGAGTCCGGGTATATTACTGGCCAAATTATTAGTCCAAATGGTGGATGGATTACCTGATCTTCAGTTGGAGAAAAGCTCCAGCATAATAACTTAGCTTCTAAGACATATTATAAGTGTTGTTTTTAAATCTCACGTAAGGCGGCTTACAGCCTGTATGCAGGTGTTTGACCGTAAACATGAAGGAGGATTTAAGATGACACAAGAAGATAGCGTAATCAAAAACTTTGACACCTGGAAGAAATTCCTGGGAAAACGAGTTGTACAGGCGGAGAAACTTGGGATGAGCGAAGACACAATCTCAAAGCTGGCTTTTGAAATTGGGGAATTCCTCGATGAAAAAGTGGATCCAGCAAACACTCAAAACCGTGCAATCAAAGAGCTATGGGACGTCGGCAACGATGAAGAAAAGCAGACGATTGCTAAACTCATGGTCAAGTTGGCGAAAAATCACGCCTAAGCTTGCGGAAAAGCTCCCCTTGTGGGAGCTTTTCTGCAATTATTACAGGACTGACCTTGCCTTTCATTTTTATTTTATATATCATTAACATGACCCGTGTTTCAGACCGCTTTGTCTGAACGGCATTTTTTTGATGTATATCAAAGTGCGGGAAAAGGAATCTATGAGGTGTACAAGTGGAATATAAACAATGGTATATGGAATACAAGATTCACAAGAACAGACCCGGTCTGCTTGGTGATATCGCTTCAATGTTAGGGATGCTAGAAGTCAACATTCTGACGATTAATGGCGTTGAAGGAAAGACTCGCGGAATGTTGCTGGAGACCAATGACGATGACAAAATAATGCTAATGGGCGAAATGCTCAAGAAAGTTGATAATATTACAGTTTCAGCTCTGCGGTCTCCAAGACTCGTAGACAAGCTGGCTGTGCGCCATGGGCGATATATTGAACGGGATTCAGATGATCGGAAGACGTTTCGTTTCACCCGGGATGAGCTTGGACTATTGGTCGATTTTCTCGGGGAACTGTTTAAAAAAGATGGAAATCAGGTAATAGGACTTCGAGGTATGCCCCGTGTAGGAAAGACGGAATCAATCATTGCTGGCAGTGTCTGCGCGATGAAGCGTTGGACATTTGTCTCTTCGACACTTTTACGTCAGACGGTGCGAAGTCAATTAGCAGAAGATGAGATGAACCCGCATAATGTATTTATTATTGATGGTATTGTTAGTACGATCCGCTCTAATGAGAAGCATTATAATTTATTACAAAATGTTATGAGTATGCCAAGCACGAAAGTGATCGAGCATCCAGATATTTTTGTGCGGGAATCTGAGTATACCTTTGATGATTTTGATATTATTATCGAGCTTCGCAATAATCCAAATGAAGAAATATTGTACGAGTCGTTCACGACTAGCTACAGTGATGATTTATAGAACACCAATGATATTCATTGAAATTTACAGGAGGTGATGGTATGTCGGAACTGGGCCGGCAATTGAAAGAGGCGCGTCTGCAAAAAGGGATGAGTCTTGACGATGTCCAGGAAGTAACGAAAATTCGCAAAAAGTATTTGGAAGCCATCGAGTCTGGAGATTATAAGGTGCTTCCAGGAAGTTTTTATGTTAGGGCGTTTATCAAAACGTACGCGGAGGCAGTAGGGATGAGCCCTGACGAACTGCTTGAGGAGCATGGGAATGTACCAGCCCCTCCCGAAGACACAGCCATGGAAACGGTGATTCAAAAACGGAGCCGTAGACCAGAAACAGAACGGAATGCAAAATGGCTGCCAACAGTGTTAATGTGGACATTTCCAATATTGATTATTGTTGTGATTTACATTTATGCTTCTAGCTTGAACAAACCGGACCCTGCTCAGATTGATCAGACAAATCTGACGAACGAACAGCAGGATCCTACGACAGCCCAAACATCTCCACCGGCTTCAGGAGGAGGCGTTGTGGCGCCAACTTCTTCGGCAGGAACAGAAGCAACAACGGAACCTACTGCAGAGCCTACGCCAGTACCAACACCTACACCTTCCCCGCAATCCATTACAGTTACACCGGATGGGAAAGCAGGGAAAACAACAAAATTCAAGGTTTCAGCTCCGGCTGGAAGTGAAGTGAAGGTTGAAATTTCTGCTACTGGAGTAAGCTGGCTTGAGGTGTATAAAGGTGAGAACTCTAAAGGTGAAAAACTTTCATTTGGAAACACAGCGGCTGGAAATCGTATGAGCTTTGTGCTTGGAAGTGAAGGAATGTATATTAAATCTGGTTATTCACCAGCTACTGAGATTACTGTCAATGGACAAGTAATTACAGATGAAAAGACATCATCTCGTCTGCTACTTAATCTGGATGATGGTACTGGAAGTGAAACGACCCAGAATGAAGGTACCACCGATACTACCGACCAGACTAATGAAACAGGCCAATAAGAAAAATGATGCATAGACTTTGGCTTTGCGGGGAACATAAGAGTGTTTCCAGTTTCTTAGCCAAAGTGGGGTGTGCGTTCATGATTGTTAGCTGGATTGTAGCTGGACTTGGGGTTATTGTCAGTCTTATCGGATACTATATGACACCAAGTGCTTGGGGTTATGGAATTCTCGGGTTCGGTCTTGCACATATTGTGCTTGGAATTCTGGATATGTTTCGGAGCCCGCTTCGAAGCAGATAGAGAATTTAGAATGTGCGTCTCCAAGGGATATCTTCCATTGGAGACCTATTTCTACCTGAAACACAACTCATTTCGAAGGAAAAGCTCCACTATGTGGGGCTGTTTTCTGTGTCGGGTGAGGTACATATTATCCAATATTAGACTTAAGGGTATCATTCTTTTATAATAGTAGCAGACTAAAAAGTACAAAGGACGTGTAGTTATGAGTTCAGAAAGTTCATTTGATATCGTATCTAAAATGGATATGCAGGAATTAACCAATGCGATCCACCAAACAGAGAAAGAAATTGACAACCGCTTTGACTTTAAGAATAGCAAGAGTAGTCTGAAGCTGGAGAAAGACGCACTTATTATCGCCTCTGAGGACGAATATAAGTTAAACGCTGTTATTGATATTTTACAATCGAAGATGGTGAAGAGAGGCATCACGCTGAAGAACTTGGATTTCGGCAAAGTAGAGCCTGCTTCCCTGGGAAGTGTTCGTCAGCGCTTAGGTCTTAAGCAAGGGATTGATCAGGAGAACGCGAAAAAGATTAATATCCTGATTCGTGACTCGAAATTGAAGGTGAAGAGCCAGATCCAAGGAGATCAGATCCGTGTAACCGGTAAGAACCGTGATGATTTGCAGCAAATTATCCAGATCTTGCGTAAAGCCGATTTGCCACTAGATTTGCAATTCATGAACATGAAATAGAAATTGGTACCCCGCAGTGCACTTCAGCACCATATGCGGGGTGCTTTGTATTTTTTTTGACACCTATTTATAGCTATAATATACTTGCTTAAGTAGAAAAAGATGAGCCTGATCCAGGCAATTTGTATGAACGATTTAGGGGAGGAACTTCAGTGAATTTACCCAACCGCATCACGCTATCACGTATTTGCCTAATCCCGATTATGATGTTTTTTTTGCTGGTGGATTTCAGCTTTTATCCAGAACCGATACATTGGGGCTCTTTTCAGCTATCTGTTAATCATTTGGTAGCAGCTGTAATCTTTTTGCTTGCTGCGAGTACAGATGGAATAGACGGCTACATAGCTAGGAAATATAATATGGTCACCAATCTCGGTAAGCTCCTTGATCCGTTAGCGGACAAGCTGTTAGTTTCCGCAGTTCTGATTTCACTTGTGGAATTGGGCAGATGTGATTCATGGATCGCAATTGTTATCATTAGTCGTGAGTTCGCAGTAACCGGGCTTCGCCAGATAGCATTGTTAGAAGGAAAAGTGGTTGCCGCCAGCAAATGGGGGAAGATAAAGACGGTTGTACAAATTGTAGCGATCTCACTGCTGTTGTTGAATAATTTCCCATTTCAATTCGTCAGCATTCCTGTAGACGATATTGCCATCTGGGCTGCAGCCTTGATCACTATCTACTCTGGAATTGATTATTTTGTGAAGAATAAGGAGCTATTACAGCTGCATAATGCTTAAGCATTATAGGTAGCTACATATAGGAGAGGTAATAGGTACAGCACCTATTACCTTTTTTAAACCCTAAAAGCAGTGTATCTACATTATAACGAGGAGGCGAAAGCCAAGTATGAAAGCGGAGATTATTGCAGTAGGCACAGAGCTTTTGCTCGGTCAAATCGTAAATAGTAATGCCCAGTTTTTGTCTATTGAGCTAGCTGCTATTGGGATTGATGTATATTTTCAAACCGTAGTTGGGGATAACAGCAGCCGTCTGCAACAAGCCATTGAGATCGCTCAAAGCAGAGCGGATGTTATCATATTTACCGGTGGTATCGGTCCTACAGAAGATGATCTAACGAAGGACGCGCTGGCTGCTTCCTTAGGCCGCACACTTCATATAGATCGCTTGGCAATGGATCATGTACAACGTTTCTTTGATGATCGCAAGATCGTAATGACGGAGAATAATCGTAAACAGGCACTTATAATTGAAGGAACCACACCTTTGCCAAATGAGATTGGTCTTGCTGTTGGCATTGCTTTTGAGCATGAAAAGAAATATTATATTGTGCTTCCGGGTCCGCCTCGTGAGATGAAGCCGATGTTCGTAGATAAAGCTGTACCGTGGCTCCAGCAGCACGCTCTGACGACAGAAATGCCACTTTATTCTAAAATGCTTAAATTTGCCGGTATCGGAGAATCACTGCTTGAGGATAAGCTAATTGATCTTATTCAGAGCCAGACAGACCCAACCATAGCTCCTTACGCTAAAGAGGGAGAGGTAACCGTTCGTATTTCGACAAAGGCGCCTTCCGAGCATGAAGCTTACAAGAAGCTGGAGATTCTGGAGAAACAGATCAAAGAGATTTTGCCAGAACATTTATATGCAAATATTGATGTGCCGCTGGAGCAATTGATTGTGGATTGGATGGCGGATGCAGGTCTGACTTTAAGTGCGGCAGAGAGTTGCACTGGAGGCTTGCTGATGGAGAGTATAACTAACATTCCCGGCAGTGCTTCGATGTTTGCGGGAGGAATCGTCTGTTATTCCAACGACCTGAAGAAAAAACTTCTAAATGTGCCAAGTGCATATTTGGAGGGGCCAGATGCTCCAGGGGCAGTTAGTCGTGAAGTTGCCGAGGTGTTAGCTGATCAGGTGAGAATGATCGCGGATAGTGATTTCGGTTTATCTGTAACGGGTGTAGCAGGACCAGGCTATTCTGAACGTAAGCCAGTTGGACTTGTATTTATTGGTTTAGCTGAACGCGGGCGTAAGACAGAAGTGTATGAGCTTAATCTTAAAGGTACACGTGAAAATATACGACTGCGTACTGTTAAAGCTCTGTTGTATCGTCTATGGCGCAGACTTGAGGAACGGAAGGTGGAGACACCGCTAGAAGGCTCAGACTTGTAATGGGAGATTAGCCCAGTTATAATTGAGACATACGGAAGAACCGTGGCACTGAGATTTCTTTGCTGCGGTTTTTTGTATATCTGCGGAGATTTTGATCGCTGTTTTGGTTTTGATCATAAGTCGTTGATGTCCGGTGAAGTAGAGAAATCAGTTAACTTCTATGTCCGGAGGGAGGCTTACAATAAAAGGGATAATTAACGCTTGAGACAAAAAAAACGAATGTATGTTCGAAAAAAAGCTTGGCAAGACCTCAAAAACACGTTATTATATTATTATAAACAGTGAAGGAAGTGGTCTGATTGTCAGATCGTCGTGCAGCGCTTGATATGGCGCTTCGTCAAATAGAAAAACAATTTGGTAAAGGTTCGATCATGAAACTGGGAGAATCCACTCATATGCAAGTGGAAGTTGTACCTAGCGGATCTTTGGCACTTGATATTGCGTTAGGTATAGGCGGACTTCCAAAGGGACGTATCATTGAAATATACGGACCTGAATCCTCCGGTAAAACAACTGTTGCTCTTCATGCTATTGCAGAAGTGCAAAAACAAGGAGGACAAGCTGCATTTATCGATGCTGAGCATGCGCTCGATCCGAAGTATGCACGTAACTTGGGCGTAAACATTGATGAATTGTTGTTATCTCAGCCAGATACGGGTGAACAGGCACTTGAGATTGCTGAAGCACTTGTACGAAGTGGTGCAGTAGACATTATTGTCGTTGACTCCGTAGCTGCATTGGTTCCTAAAGCGGAAATCGAAGGTGATATGGGTGACTCTCACGTCGGTCTACAGGCTCGTTTGATGTCTCAAGCGCTTCGGAAGCTATCTGGTGCCATTAGTAAATCGAATACAATTGCTATCTTTATTAACCAGCTTCGTGAGAAAATTGGTGTTATGTTCGGTAATCCTGAGACAACCCCGGGTGGTCGGGCGTTGAAATTCTACTCTTCCGTACGGTTGGATGTTCGTCGCGTCGAAAGTATTAAGATGGGTAACGACGTTGTAGGTAACCGCACCAAGATCAAGATTGTGAAGAATAAGGTAGCACCTCCATTTAAACAAGCTGATGTTGATATCATGTATGGTGAAGGGATTTCCAGAGAAGGAAGTCTTGTAGACATCGGTACTGAAATGGACATCGTGAATAAGAGTGGTGCATGGTATTCCTATGAGGGTGAGCGTCTCGGCCAAGGACGTGAGAATGCCAAACAGTTCTTGAAAGAACATCAAGATATTGCACTCATCATTGAGAATAAGATCCGTGAAGCAAGTAATCTGTCCACTATTGTTGCTGCACCAAATGAAGCGGAAATCATTGCAGAGCAAGAGGAAGAAGAGAAGCTACTTCTCGAAATCGAACAATAGAATTTATTAAGGAATAGGACGCCCTGTGATTCATTGTTGCAGGGTGTCTTTTCTTAACAGTATAAAAAATATATATTTGGGGTCCCCCAAAGTACCTGAGTACGCATCGAATTTAAGCGACACTTTGTGGGGATATTTTATTGCTATGAGGTGACAAGTAACTATGGTAATACAGCTGGATATGGATTTTGAATCGGATGAGCAGGACGTACAGGTCCTATCTGATTTTCCTGATGGAGAACTTTTAGAAATTACTAAGGTAGAACGTCAGAAGAAATCGGACCACCGCTATATCATACATTTCGGAGCCTATAACATGACTGTACACGAAGACGTCATGATTAAATATCGGATGATTACTGGAAATTCTTTTATGAAAGCCGATTTGGAGGAAATTGTTGTTGCTGATGAGCGACAGCGAGCTTATGTAGAAGGACTTCGTTATCTAGAACGGAAGCCACGAACCGCTATGGAAATGACTCGCCGTTTACGGCAGAAGGAAATAGGGGAGACTATTATTGCGGAAGTGGTGCAACGGCTGCAGCAAGAAAGATTTCTTGATGACCCCTTGTATGCAAAGCAATGGGCGGAGCAACGCATTACGAACCAGCGAAAGGGGAAAATGTGGATTCGCCAAGAGCTACGTGAGAAAGGAATCGACAAAACCTTGATTTCGGAAGCACTAGAGAATGTCAGTCCTGAACAAGAACTAGAGAGTGCACTTCAGATTGGTCGTAAGAAATGGAATCTTATTCGTGGTGAAGCCACAGATAAGCGCAGAAAGACTGGAGCCTTCTTAATGCGGCGTGGATTCTCGGGTGATATGGTGCGACAAGTGATTAATACTTTACTTGAAGAAGACAATTATGAGGGTGAAGATGAGGAATTTTACTAGACTCACTGATTCTCTTGACATTAATGCGCATATCGACTCTCTTGACAATGTCTTTTTATAAATAATAAAATATAACATGAATCGGCATAAAGTAAGAATCCTTTTTCCTTCCCAAAAAGGGGACTTTTTAAAACGGTTCGCGTACAACTCATATGAAATGTAATCGCCGGATAAGGCGGGCAGTGTGCATGTGCAGCATGTGCAGTATGGCAATCGGTTATTTACCGGTTTTTTGTATGGTGATGAACGGATAGTTTAACAACTGCACAATTCCCAGGGATATACCTTGGAGAGGAACCAACGAGGAGGTGAACAGATGCAAGCATGGATCTGGGTCATTATCGTTCTCGTTGTAGCTGCATTATTCTTTGGGTTCGGTTATTTTATTCGTAAATCCCTTGCAGAAGCTAAAATTCAAAGCGCAGAAAGAGAAGCCGTAGTCATCGTGGAGAACGCGAAGAAAGACGCAGAGGCGCTGAAGAAAGAAACAGTATTGGAAGCTAAGGATGAAGTCCATAGAATCCGTACTGAAGCTGAGAAAGAAACTCGTGAACGTCGGAATGAAATCCAACGGCAAGAGAGACGTTTGCTGCAAAAGGAAGAATCTCTGGATAAAAAAATGGAATCGCTTGAAAGAAAAGAAGAACAAGTAGCTAACAAAGAGAAACGAATTGATGAAACCCAACAGCAAATTGATGTTATTTACAAAAACCAAGTCACTGAATTGGAGAGAATTTCCAATTTAAGCATCGAAGATGCAAGAAGTATTATTCTTAGCAATGTTGAGCAAGAAGTTCGCCATGAAACGGCTCAAATGATCAAAGAGATTGAACAGCAGGCGAAAGAGGAAGCGGATAAGAAATCCCGCGAAATCATTACACTCGCTATCCAACGCTGTGCAGCTGATCACGTAGCGGAGACAACAGTTTCAGTTGTTACCCTGCCGAACGAAGAGATGAAAGGTCGGATTATCGGTCGTGAAGGCCGTAATATTCGTGCACTTGAAACTCTCACAGGTATCGACCTCATTATTGATGATACGCCGGAAGCAGTTATTTTGTCGGGATTTGATCCAATCCGCCGTGAAGTGGCCCGTACGGCACTTGAGAAGCTTGTGGCAGATGGACGTATCCATCCCGCTCGAATTGAAGAGATGGTGGAGAAATCCCGCAAAGAAGTGGACGAACGAATTCGCGAGTATGGTGAACAAGCTACTTTCGAAGTGGGTGTTCACGGATTACATCCAGATTTGATCAAGATTCTGGGTCGTCTGAAATTCCGTACAAGCTATGGTCAAAATGTATTGAAGCACTCCATGGAGGTTGCTTATTTAACTGGACTGATGGCCGGTGAGCTTGGGGAAGACATCGTGCTTGCAAAACGTGCAGGATTACTCCATGATATCGGCAAAGCGCTGGATCATGAAGTAGAAGGATCGCATGTTGAGATCGGCGTTGAACTAGCGAAGAAATATAAGGAACATCCGGTTGTTATCAACAGTATCGCGTCTCATCATGGAGATTGCGAAGCTACTTCGGTTATTGCTATGTTGGTTGGTGCAGCTGATGCATTGTCAGCAGCAAGACCTGGCGCTCGCCGTGAAACACTGGAAACGTATATTAAACGTCTAGAAAAACTGGAAGAAATCTCAGAGTCATTCGAAGGTGTTGAGAAATCATTTGCTATTCAGGCGGGCCGTGAGGTACGCGTGATGGTACAGCCAGAGAAGATTGACGATGCAGAGGCATTCCGTCTTGCTCGCGATATTACGAAGATGATTGAAAGTGAACTGGATTATCCAGGACATATCAAAGTTACCGTTATTCGTGAGACACGGGCTGTTGAATACGCTAAATAGGTGGAATATAAGGTTAAGGGATAAGATGTAACTTATACTTTCTTATATTTGTTGAGAATTGGCCCCTAAGCGGGGCCTTTTTCTTTTGAATATGAGGCCTTATCCATAAGCTATAGCGGTTAAGATTAGGAGGAGAGAATCATTAAAGTACTATTTATTGGAGATATCGTTGGAAATGTTGGCAGAAAGGCTCTTCGTGAGATGTTGCCCTCACTAAAAAGTAAATATCAGCCACATATCATTATTGTTAATGGTGAAAATTCAGCTGCTGGAAGAGGGATCACTAAGGCGATTGCGAATGAATTTTTTAACTGGGGCGTTCACGGAATAACGATGGGGAACCACACCTGGGACAATAAAGATATTTTTGAGTTCATCGATGATGAAGCCCGGATTATTCGCCCTGCGAATTTTCCACCAGGAACACCGGGAAGAGGTTATACGGTCGTTAAAGGTAACGGTAAAGAACTGGCCATTGTAAATTTGCAAGGCCGGACATTCTTACCTGCTATCGATTGTCCTTTCCGCGTTGGAGAAGAAATTGTGGAGGAGCTTCGTAGAGATCATAAATGTATTTTAGTCGATTTCCATGCGGAGGTAACCTCTGAGAAAATCGCCATGGGATATTTTATGGATGGTCGCGCATCGATTGTTGTGGGGACACATACTCATGTTCAGACAAATGATGATGTGATTTTGCCAGGAGGAACTGCGTATTTGACCGATGCGGGTATGGTTGGTTCAAGCGAAGGGATTCTGGGTATGGAAAGAGAGGCAGTACTTTATAAGTTCACAACTCAGCTTCCAGCGCGATTTGTTGTCGATGAAGGCAAGTGGCAGCTTCACGGTTTATTTGCAGAATTAGATGAATCAACTGGTGCGGCAACTCGTCTGGAGAAGATACGGCTTCGTGAAGATGAATGGGTTATGAGCTAAGCGTATTACAGAGTATTTTGTTAATTCGGGTAATTTCGCCGAGTTAGGGTAAAGTGTGATATTTTTTATATCGTAACAGAGTATCTTGTACACCGTTTTTGGAAGACGTGGTCCGTAAAAAGAAGGAATTATTTCTTCTCTCGCGAATAACATCTAAAGTAGTGGAAGAACACCATTATTTTCCCAGGGGAGGTACTTACTATGGATGTATTAAAAGTATCAGCTAAATCCAATCCAAATTCCGTCGCCGGCGCATTAGCAGGTGTTCTTCGTGAACGTGGATCGGCCGAATTGCAAGCTATTGGAGCTGGAGCACTGAATCAAGCAGTCAAAGCAGTTGCCATTGCCCGGGGATTTGTTGCACCAAGCGGAGTTGATTTGATCTGCATTCCTGCTTTCACTGATATAGTGATTGATGGAGAAGATCGAACCGCGATTAAACTGATTGTTGAACCCAGATAATAGACCTATAGAATGAATGAGCCTGTTTACTTTTGTAAACAGGTTTTTTTGCTTTTTATTTATAGTCTGAAGTTTTTTGGCATAGGATTTGAAATAGGGTCTTGGAAGATGAATTATACGGCTAGAACTGCGAGAAAGTGAGGTTATAGAATGAGTGTTAATAAGCTTAAGGTAGCGGATTTTCATTGTGATGTGCTAAGCAAAATGCAAGCCTCTCCGGATATTGATTTTGACAATGATCCCCGATTAGATGTTACTGCAGAGCGGTTAAGATCGGGCGGAGTGGAATTGCAGATTTTTGCAATATATCTTTCGACAAGTAGGGGCAGAGCAAGCTTTGAACATGTTCTAGGGCAAATGGATCTCTTTAGGCAAAAGATAGTGAACACAGATGGGCTTCAGTGGTTACGGTGGAAGGAGCAAGTAGGGAATCGGCTAGTAGGCGCTCCTCCGCAAGCAATGCTCTCTCTGGAGGGCGTAGACGGCTTAGAAGGGAACTTGTTTTATGCCCAGCTCTGTTTCGAACTTGGAGTACGCTTTCTTGGTGTAACTTGGAATTATGCGAACTGGGCAGCAGATGGTGTGCTAGAGAAACGAAATGGTGGATTTACGGAAAAAGGGAGAAAGCTGATAGAATGGTGCAACGAAAGTGGAATGCTGCTGGATGTGTCGCATTTATCGCAAGCGGGGTTCTGGGAGTTGGCTGATTTAAGTAATCGTCCGTTTATTGCCTCCCATTCGAATGCTGCAGCTATATGTGGGCATGTTAGAAATTTAAATGATGAACAGATTAAAGCTTTGATTGCAATGGATGGAAGAATAGGCCTGACCTTTTATCCGTGGTTTGTACGTGATGATGGGAAGGCTTGCATGGATGATTTGTTAAAGCACATTGAACATGTAAGTAGTCTCGGCGGAGAGAAGCATATGATGTTTGGCTCGGATTTTGACGGCATTGATACTTGGGTGGAGAAGTTGGAGCATCCGGGAAAATACCCTGATCTTATAGAACAGCTGCTTCGTTATTATCCAGAGGATACTGTGAAAGGTTGGATGTATGAGAATGCGACCTCTTTTTTAAGCGAAAACTTGCCCTCTCAGGTGTCTAAACCATGACAATCTTGTGCAAAAAACATAAAATGTCGAAAAAAGGGGCTTCGTTATGATGCAGCCCTTTTTATTTTTGGGTAAGAAGATGTATAATGGTTAATGGCTTGTACAGATACTAGAGAAAATACAAGGAGTGACTTTACAATGAGTAAGACTGTACCCGTAGGTGTGTCGGCTAGACATATTCACCTTACGCAAGAGCACGTGGAGGCTCTGTTTGGCCCAGGATGTCAATTAACTGAGTTCAAACCACTTTCACAACCAGGACAATTTGCAGCAAATGAACAAGTAGCAGTTATCGGTAGCAAAGGTAAATTTGACAAGGTAAGAATTTTGGGACCTGCTCGTCCGGCTTCCCAATTAGAAATTTCCCGTACTGACTCCTTCGCACTTGGCGTGAAAGCTCCAGTTCGCGAATCTGGAAATATTGAAGGAACACCTGGCATTACGCTTAAAGGACCTGCTGGTGAAGTTGAATTAGAACAAGGTGTTATTATCGCAGCTCGTCACATTCACTTCCACACATCTGAAGCTGAAGCTTGGGGCATTGCGGATAAGCAATTGCTTAAAGTTCGTCTGGGTGGCGACCGCGGTCTCGTATTGGAGAACGTAATTGCTCGTGTATCTGACAGCTTCAAACTTGATATGCATATTGATACTGACGAAGCTAATGCTGCAGGTGCCAACAATGGCGACACTGCTGAAATCGTAGACTAGTCTTCATACGAATGATAAGAAGCGGGGGAGAAATCCTTCGCTTTTTTTTGTTTGTTTTCTGCGTGCAAAAATGTTATGTGACTAATATGCCCGCTCGCTTGAACATTTTTCCGACTGCATAGCTCTTATTGTTTCGTATTTGTGCGGATTTGTGCCCGATTTACACGAATAGGTGCAATAGAGTCCGATCGCTCAAAAAGATGTGTATTCAGGAGCATAGGAATTCAGGAACTCAGAACTCAGGGTGGATCCTATCCTGAAATGGATTTTTAATGAAAATTGGTGCGATGATAAAGAATATCTATTATTATTTGAATGATTATGTTATGATTATTGTTTATGACGTGACAAAAGGATTTTTTGTTAAGAATATATGTATTAGAAATTAAGGAGACAAAATGACATTTAACGAACTGAATATTATGCCTGCGATTTTAAAGGCTTTAACCAAAGAAAACTATACATCACCTACACCAATACAGGAGCAATCGATCCCAGCTGTATTAGCAGGTAGAGATTTACTTGGATGTGCTCAAACGGGAACAGGAAAAACAGCTGCATTCTCTGTACCTATTATTCAATTATTAAGCGAACAAACAAGTCCCAATAAATCAAACAATGTGCGACGAATTCGCTCACTGATCTTAACACCGACAAGAGAACTAGCGATTCAAATTGCTGATAACATAAAAGCGTATAGCCAATATACAGATATCCGCTCTGCTGCCATCGTTGGCGGTGTATCACAGAAAGTACAAGAGCGTGCCCTGAATCAAGGTGCTGATATTCTAATTGCTACACCAGGTAGACTTATCGACCTGATCAATCAAAAACGTGTGGACCTACAGCATGTCCAAATTCTTGTCTTGGATGAAGCTGACCGTATGCTAGATATGGGCTTTATCCATGATGTAAAGCGGATTATCGCCAAAATGCCAACGAAAAAACAAACGCTGTTCTTCTCGGCAACGATGCCTACTGAGATCTCCAAATTGATCAAAACCTTGCTTGTAAATCCAGTAAAAGTAGAAATCACACCCGTGTCATCTACTGCGGACAGAATCGAACAATCGATCTATTTGTTAGAGAACGGAAACAAGCAAAACCAATTGAATCTTTTATTACAGGATAAATCAATCGTTTCTGCGCTGGTGTTTACTCGTACTAAACGTGGTGCAGACCGTGTTACTCGTGATCTAGCAAAAGTGAACATTTCTGCACAAGCCATTCACGGCAATAAATCGCAGAATGATCGTCAGAATGCATTGCGGAATTTTAAAAGTGGTGCAACCCGTGTGCTAGTAGCTACGGATATCGCCGCGCGAGGAATCGATATTGATGAGTTGTCTCATGTAATCAACTTTAACTTGCCTAATATTCCAGAAACCTATGTGCACCGAATTGGTCGTACGGGTAGAGCGGGTTTAAGCGGGACTGCAATCTCTTTTTGTGAATCTGAAGAGCTTCCGTTCCTTAAAGATATTGAGAAATTGATCGGAAAATCGATTCCTGAAGTGAAGGATCACCCGTATCCGATGTCTCGTAAAACGCAGATGAAGACAGAACGATCTTCGAAACCGTCAGGTTCGAGATCTGCCTCTTCAAAACCGTCGACCTCTAGACCTTCTACAGCTAAACCTGCGGGGTCAAAGCCAGCGGCATCTAAGCCTGCCAAAGCAAAGCCTAAGTCTAACCCTCCACTAAAGCCAAAGTCTGAGTGGTTCACCAAGGGAAGACAGCAAACTTCGAGCAGCAGATAAGTTGTTTTGAACGCTGGACGTTTTATATAGTAAGATCTCAAAACCGTCAGAGAAATCTGATGGTTTTTTTTGTTTTTTGATGCTGCGGTAAGTTAATAGGTGATACTCTTTTATTTAAAATTAGAGGTGATGTTGTGGACGATACTAAACTATATACACTGTGGATAGAATCAGAAGAATGGTTAGAATAATATCGAAAAAGTTATTGCTGATCTTCTCGATGAGAGCGATTTCGACGTTAGATTCATTACAAAAAAGCCGCTACACAGTTCCCACTGTATAACGGCTGTTGTTATTATAGTTATGCAGTCGCTTCAATCGCGTTGTCCTGAATATAAGAACTAAGCTCTTGCTGAAGCGCTGTGCTGATGGAAGTCATTGGGAGGCGAAGCGTATCCGAATTGATTAGGCCATTTTGGCTAAGCATCCATTTGATTGGAGCGGGGTTCGATTCCTTGAACAAGAGACGGATGATCGGCAGTAGTTGTTCAAAGTTTTCTTTGGATAAGTCGAATTGACCCGATTTGAAGGCTTCGTATATACGGATACATTCTGCTGGATAAACGTTCGCAGTAGCAAGCATACCACCAGCTGCCCCGGAGCTAAGCATTTCAAAAAAGAGTGAATCGTCGCCGCCAAGCACAGGTTTGCTACCTGTACGAACTAGCTCAGTAACCATTTTGGTGCTACCAGAGCAGTCTTTTAATCCGACAACATGATTCATTTCTAGGATTGTACGTGCAGTATCTAGGGTCATAGCAGTACCCGTACGACTTGGAATGTCATAAGCCATGATCGGAATACCTACTTCTGCCGCTTTGCGGAAATGGGCAATGATGCCCTCTTGTGATGGACGACTATAATAAGGGACGACTACTAGTGCGCAATCCGCACCAAGGTTAGCTGCGATCTCTGTGCGTGCTACCGTAGAAGCTGTGTCATTGGTTCCTGTACCGACTACTAAGGGGATAGATGTAGATTGTAAAAGCTCACGAGAAGTGTTTACTAGAAGCTGCATTTCATTTACGGTTACAGTTGGCGATTCACCGGTGGTTCCATTAACGACCAGACCTTGTATGCTGTTGTTAATAAGGTTCTTTACATAACGCTGATACGAATCCAGATCGACTTCACCAGCAGCATTGAACGGGGTGACCACGGGGACATAAATTCCATAAATCTGTTGTTCTGTAAGCATAAATTATCGGCCTCCAAAATATTTTAATTCCTCTACATACACTTTACCATGGAATGTTGCATCGTCGTTAGCTATAATAAATGATGTGTATCATCAAAAATATTGATGTTAGGGTGAGGTTATGGATTTAACCTATTTACGAACATTCCGCGAGGTAGCTAAACGTCAGAGCTTTACACGTGCTGCTGAAGAGCTAGGTTATGCCCAGTCGAGTGTTACGATGCAAATACAGAAGATAGAGAAGGAATACGGAGTCCCTTTAATAGAACGGCATGGTCGCCAATTGCGTCTTACCCCGCCTGGAGAAGAGCTATTGAAGCTATTCGTGGAGATTTTGGATCTGTATGATCGTTCTAAAGAAACCATCGCCCAGCAAATAGGAGGCACGCTAACAATTGGGACAATAGATTCATTAGCCGCATTCTACTTGCCCCCTTACCTACAGCAGTTGAGGACGAAATTCCCGAAACTTGATATCCATCTACAAACTATGCAGGAAGCTAGTCTTGTGGCCAAAATAAAAGACGGGGAAGTGGACATCGGCTTGATGCTTGATCGTACCACTACGGATTCTCTACTTGATCGTACGATCATTAGAGACGAACCGCTTGTATTGATCGCCCCCATTAATCATCCACTTGCCCGGAAGGATATAGTAAGCTTACAGGATCTAAATAACTGTGAATTAATTGTTTCTGAAGAAAGCTGTATTTATCGGAGTCTGTTCGAGAATCTGTTAAAGGATCACGGCATTATATTCCGCATAGGCTTTGAGCTTTCGAATCTAGAAGCGATCAAACGTTGTGTAATGAATGGTCTGGGAATTGCCCTGCTACCAAAAATCGTAGCAGAGGAAGAAATTGAGCGGGGGAACTTGGCCGAGCTGCCCTTCGCACATCCGGAAATTCACTTTGATCTGCAGCTTCTGATGCATCCTAAGAAATGGAAGTCCCAGCCGTTGCAATTTCTAACGCAAATGTTACTTGTGAATGAATCGTTAGCGAAAGGTAGCATTATTTAATGAAAGTCGCTATAAATATTGACATTCAAAATCAGTTTATGTTATATAAAAAGAAGAATTAGCACTCATCTAAGAAGAGTGCTAATCATAGAGTGTTGTACAAGAAGGTTATTTTGAAAGGAGATTTATTTATTCATGGCCAAAAAAGAGTTTAAAGCCGAATCGAAAAGATTGCTGGAAATGATGATTAACTCCATTTATACCCAACGAGAAATTTTCCTGCGCGAGTTGATTTCCAATGCAAGTGATGCGATTGATAAGATCTATTACAGAGCATTAGCTGATGAAGGCCTGGTCTTCAACAAAGAGGATTACTATATTAAAGTGAGTGCTGATAAGGCGAACAGAACCTTGACGATTTCCGATACAGGGATCGGGATGACTCAAGAGGAACTGGAGAATAACTTAGGAACGATCGCGAAGAGCGGATCGCTTGCTTTTAAAAAAGAGAATGAAGCTAAAGATGGTCATAATATCATCGGACAGTTCGGTGTTGGCTTCTACGCTGCGTTTATGGTGGCAGATGACGTTACAGTGATCAGTAAGGCACTAGGCAGCGACGAGGCCTTTAAATGGGAGTCTAAGGGCGCTGACGGCTATACTCTGGAGTCTGTCGAGAAGGATTCTGTGGGTACTGATGTTATTTTGAAGATTAAAGAGAATACCGAAGAAGATCAATATGATGAATATCTGGAAGAATATCGCCTGAAATCCATCATTAAAAAATACTCCGACTTCATCCGTTTCCCTATTAAGATGGACGTGAAGGAGCAAAAGCCAAAAGAAGGCACAGAAAACGAGTTTGAGGAAGTTGTTCAAGAACAAACCGTAAACAGCATGGTACCAATCTGGCGGAAGAACAAAAGCGAGCTGACCACAGAAGATTACGATAACTTCTATGCAGAGAAACGTTACGGCTTCGACAAACCGCTTAAACATATTCATATCAGTGCCGATGGTGCTGTAGTATATAATGCAATCCTGTTCATCCCAGAAAATACACCTTTTGATTATTACACAAAGGAATATGAAAAAGGTCTTGAGCTTTATTCCAACGGTGTATTGATCATGAACAAATGTGCAGATCTGCTGCCTGACTATTTTAGCTTTGTAAAAGGTATGGTAGATTCAGAGGATCTTTCGCTGAACATCTCCAGAGAGATGCTCCAGCATGACCGTCAGCTGACCTTGATCGCTAAGAACATTAAGAATAAAGTGAAGAGCCAACTGCAAAGCTTGCTGAAGGATGAAAGAGAGAAATATGAGCAGTTCTATAATGCTTTTGGCAGACAGCTTAAATTCGGTGTGTACAATGATTATGGAATGCACAAAGATACACTTCAAGACTTACTGATGTTCTACTCCTCCAAGGAGAAGAAGCTGGTAACACTGGACGAATATGTATCAAGAATGCCAGAAGATCAGAAGTACATCTATTATGCATCCGGAGAGTCGATCGACAGAATCGAAAAGCTCCCACAAACCGAGCTGGTATCGGATAAAGGGTATGAAATTCTCTACTTCACTGATGATATTGATGAATTTGCGATCAAGATGATCCAGTCGTATAAGGAAAAAGAATTTAAATCCGTATCCAGTGGTGATCTGGGAATCGAAGCTGACGAAGCGGACAAGCCAACGGAAGCGGAAGAGAACGAAAACAAGGAGCTTTTTGAAGCGATGAAGGACATCCTGTCCGGCAAAGTGAAGAATGTTAAAGCTTCTAAACGTTTGAAGACGCATCCGGTATGCCTCTCTGCAGAAGGTGAACTGACGATCGAGATGGAAAAAATCCTGAAATCGATGCCGAATGGGCAAGAGGTTCAAGCGGACAAGGTACTCGAAATCAACATTCATCACGAAGTATTCCTGTCCTTGAAAGCGGCAGCTGAGAACGATAAAGAGAAGCTCGGTTTATACACGAACTTGCTGTACAACCAAGCCCTGTTGATCGAAGGATTGCAAGTTAGTGATCCTGTTCAATTCACCAATGATATTTGTAAAATCATGAAATAATATAAAGTACAGGGACCATCCAATTGTATTATGATTGGGTGGTCTTTTTCATGGGAATTATGGCGAATTCATTATGTTTGAGCTTATGCATTGACATTACTCGATAAATTAAGTATTATTTCCAGTAACTTGAATATGTAAAAGCAAAGAAGAGAAAGAGTACCACGGCAATTCTTTCAACAGAGAGCTCCGGTCGCTGAAAAGGAGTAAAGAAAACCCTTGGGAATATGGTCTCAGAGCTGCGCATCGAAACCTTATGGGTTGTAGGCTGCGCCGGAACCTGCATCCGTTACAGTGCTAGGGTATAAACGTTAATTAACGTCGTACCTGAAGAGGTAAATGTCATGAGGCATTTATAAAATTAGGTGGTAACACGTGAGTAGAACTCTCGTCCTTTGTGGATGGGAGTTTTTTTGTTGTCTAAAAAAAGGAGGAGAAGGTTAATGAGTAATGTGTTTATAGGTGGTGCTTGGCCGTATGCGAATGGATCTTTACATCTTGGGAGATTATCAAGTGTGTTGCCTGGGGATGTGCTGGCACGATATTTTCGCTCCAAAGGGGATAACGTATTATATGTATCAGGCAGTGATTGCCATGGCACACCCGTAGCGGTTCAGGCTGCGAATGAAGGAATTACGCCCGGAGCCTTTGCGAGCAGATATCATGAAGAGTTTCTGAAGTGTTTTGAACAGCTGGGATTTAGTTATGATCTATATACTCGAACGGATCAACCGCAGCATCATAAGGTCGTGCAAGAGTTGTTTACAAAGCTGCTAGAGAATGGTCATTTATATAAAAAAACCATTGCGCAATGTTACTGCGAGGTAGATCAGCGCTTTTTGCCAGACAGATATGTAGAAGGGACTTGTCCGGTATGTGGCCAGCGAGCACGAGGGGATCAATGTGATTATTGTTCTACGATTCTAGATCCTGCCGATTTGTTAGACAGAGTCTGCAAATTATGTGGGAGTACGCCAACAGAACGGCCTACAGAACATTATTATCTTAGCTTATCTAATTTTCAGTCTGAATTAACGGAATATGTAGAGGAAGCACAATTTTGGAGAGAAAACGCTGTTAAACTGACCAAACGTTATTTACAAGAAGAGCTGCAGGACCGCGCGGTAACAAGAGACTTGTCTTGGGGTGTAGATGTCCCTGTGGCTGGATTTGAAGATAAAAAAATTTATGTTTGGATTGAGGCGGTAAGTGGTTATCTATCAGCCAGTAAGCAGTGGGCTGCGCAGTCCGGAGGAAGCTGGGAGGATTTTTGGTTAGAGAATAAAGGGAAGATTACCGCTTATTATGTCCATGGTAAAGACAATATTCCTTTTCACACCTTAATATGGCCGGCTGTGTTATTAGGAGCAGGAGGTTTGCATTTACCGGACAGGATTATATCTAGCGAATATTTAACCCTTGAAGGGCAGAAGTTCTCCACTAGCCGAAATTGGGCGGTCTGGGTACCTGATATTTTAGAGCGGTATCAGCCAGATTCTATTCGTTATTTCTTAATTGCCAATGGACCCGAGAAGCGGGACACGGATTTTTCCTGGAGAGAGTTTATTTATAGCCATAATGGAGAGCTGCTTGGAGCATTTGGTAACTTTGTGAATCGTTCATTGGCTTTTGTAGATAAGTTTTATGAAGGGAAAGTGCCGAATGGGCAATTGGATAAGGGGTGGAGGGACAACATCGACCTCTTGTATCTGGAATCAGGGCGGCTTATTGAGGCTGGGAATATAAAAGATGCGCTGGAGTATATTTTTTCTTACGTGCGCAAGGCAAACCAGTATTTCGATCTGCAAAAACCATGGATACAGATAAAAGAGGATCAGGTTTCTTGTGATTCTGCAATATACACATGTGTTCAGATTATTGCGAACCTAGCGAATTTGCTGCATCCGTTTCTCCCGTTCTCTTGTGACAAGATCAGGGGGTTCCTGTCGTTAGAACTACCGAATTGGCAGCCTTGCTCGGTGCCCCCTTACCAACAGATTACTGATTTACAATTGTTGTTTGAACGAATTGATATTAGTCGTATTAAAGAAGAAGAGGATAGACTAGTTCAACAACAAGTGAATAAATAGCGAAGATTCTTAACCATTCTTAAAGCTTTCAATAAACTTAGAAGCTAGTGATGATAGGTATTTATCCTTGATCCAGACGGCGGCGACCCGCGTGCGTAGTGATTCACTACTGATTTCTTTATAGATCAAATTCCGATTACTCGTTAATTCGAAAGCGGATTTGGGAATGATTCCGATGCCAAGACCAGCGTTTGCCCAGAGCAGTGTTGTTCGCGCATCATCATTCATACAGAAAATCAGCGGATCAAAACCATTCTCAAGACAGGTTTCCCGGATAAGCTGCTCAAAACGGCGGTAGATAATGAGCGGCTTATCTTTTAATTCACCGATCTCAACGAAGTTTTCATCTGTTTTCCAGTCATACTCTGGCGTCATTACGGCAATCATAGGCTCAGCCTGTGTGTAAAGACATTCTAAATTTGTAGCATTAAAGGGTGTCCTAACAATCCCGACTTCGACAATACCTTTACTCAAGAGGTCAATGATTCTAAAGGTATTTCCTTCATGAATCTCAAACTTCACACCTTGATACGTTTTGTGGAACTCACATAGCCGATCTTGAAGCAACGTAGCTCCAGAGGAAGAAACTGTACCAATGGCTAGGGTTCCTTTTAAACCTTTGACAAAATCAGTGAGCTCACGGGCAGTGGAATCTGCCAGCTCCAGAATTTGTTGGGCACGGTCCCGCAAAATGGCTCCAGCTTCAGTGAGCTGAACGCTGCGTGGACCTCGTTCCACTAGCTTTACACCGAGTTCTTCCTCCAGGAGTTTTAGCTGCTGGCTCAGCGGAGGCTGGGCCATTTGCAGCTTTCTGGCCGCGGATGTAATCTGTCCTTCCTCAGCTATCGCCATAAAATATTTAAGTTGTCTAATATCCATAAAAGAATCCTCCGAACTTGAGATATGTTAATCGTATGGGAGCGATACGAATCCAATATTATTAATATATGAGTAGATATGCCATAATCATAACTGTTCTTATACATATTTCAAGTGGTTAAATACTTCTTAGGTTGGGTGTGGATGAATTTGTTCAAAATTGCAGTATATTTAAAGCCGTACAAAAAAGAAGCGATCATCGGTCCAATCTTCAAACTGATGGAAGCGATTCTGGAGCTGATTTTGCCTACCATTGTCGCATTGATCATCAACAACGGGGTTGGTAATCATGACAGCGCCTATGTTTACCGCATGGGTGGCCTAATGGTTCTGATGTCACTGCTTGGTTTCGGTTGCTCCATGGTGTGCCAATACTATGCAGCACGAGCATCTCAGGGATTCGGCACGACACTTCGTAATAAACTGTTCAAACATATTACATCTTTATCGTACGCTGAGCTGGATACGTTCGGCACGCCTACGCTAATTAACCGGATTACCAATGACGTAAACCAGCTTCAGATTGCAGTCGCTATGCTGATTCGCCTGGTTATTCGTGCGCCGTTTATCTGTATCGGGGCAATCATAATGTCCATGATTTTGGATTTCAGATTATCGCTGATTTTAATAGCGGCAACGCCGATTTTTGGTATTATTTTGTATTTTATCATCACTCGAAGTGCACCTTTGTATCGAAAATACCAGCAGAAGCTGGATGCCCTTGCGCTCGTTCTTAGTGAGAATTTGTCGGGGATTCGAGTCATTCGTGCTTTTGCAAAGAGACGTACGGAAAAAGAACGTTTTGATGCCTCATCTGAGGATTTAACCACTACAGCGATCCGGGTCTCGCGGATTTCCGCTTTACTTGGACCTATGACGACACTTGTAGTAAACGCGGCGATCATAGCTATTTTATGGGTAGGTGGAATTCACATTGATGGAGGGCGATTGTCTCAAGGTGAGATCATTGCCTTTATCAATTACGTCACTCAAATCTTACTGGCGCTTATTGTGGTCTCCAACTTGGTCATTATTTTTACAAAAGCCTCATCCTCTGCCAATCGTGTGAATGAAGTGCTGAGTGTCAAAGCATCCGTGTCCGAGGAAGGGAATGTCGTGATGACTGAACCTGAACCTGATTATACCGCTCCTGCCATATCATTCGATCATGTATCGTTTGGTTATAATACAACAGGAGAATTGGCATTAGAGGATATTTCGGTAGTCATCAACCGCGGAGAAACTGTGGGGCTGATTGGCAGTACGGGTTCTGGTAAATCTACTTTTGTGAACTTGATTCCACGTTTTTATGATGCAGTGCAAGGTGAAGTAAAAGTGGATGGAGTGAATGTCAGAGAGTATAAGCTGCATCAGCTTCGTGAGAAAATAGGGATTGTGCCGCAAAAAGCAGTGTTATTTACTGGAACAATCGCTGAGAATATTCGTTGGGGGAAGGAAAACGCAAACGAGGAAGAAATCATGCAAGCAGCCTCTGTTGCTCAGGCGGAAGAGTTTATTCGTAAATTGCCTGAAGGATTGAATACGCAGGTATCACGTGGTGGACTTAATTTATCCGGGGGGCAAAAGCAGCGCTTAACCATAGCTCGTGCAGTGGTGGGTAAGCCGTCGATTCTTATCCTGGATGACTCCTCCAGTGCGCTGGATTTCGCTACTGATGCGGCTCTACGTAAAGCGCTCAAAGAGAGCAGCCAGCAAATGACCCTACTAGTTGTCTCGCAGAGGGTGAGCACTGTAAGGCAAGCGGATAAAATCATGGTATTTGAGGAAGGGCGGATTGCCGGCGTCGGAACCCATGAGGAACTGATGCGTGGTTGCGAAGTGTACAAAGAAATCTGCCTGTCCCAGCTATCGAGTGAGGAGTCGGGCCAATGAACAAAAACAACATTTGGAAGAGACTAATTGTATATACAGGACATTATAGAAAAATAGCTATTGGGGCGGTTATATGCGCATTACTTAGTGTGATTGCTAGTCTAATCGGACCACTTCTTATCGGTAAAGCCATTGATTTTATGATCGGACCGGGAGAGGTGGATTTTGACGCCGTACTTAGACTGCTTTTGATTCTGGCAGCGGTATATATTGTCGGCAGTTTTTTTGGATGGCTCCTTACCTATCTGACAAATCGAATCGCCTACCGGACTGTATATGACTTACGTCGGGAGCTTTTTGATAAATTAAATGTGTTGCCTTTAAAATTTCACGACAACCACCCGCAAGGCGACAGTATCAGCCGTTTTGTTAATGATATGGATGCTGTCTCTGATGGACTGCTGCAAGGCTTCTCCACGCTGCTTACAGGGATCATCACTATTGTTGGGGCAATTGTGCTTATGATGTACATCAGTCCTCTGATGACCTTAGTAGTTCTTTTGTCAGCCCCCGCTACCTTTTTTGTGGCCAGATTTATTACGATACGATCTCAAAAGATGTTTAAAGAGCAGGCCAAGATTCTCGGTGGCCTCAATGGCTATGTGGAGGAAATGATCGGCGGGCAAAAGGTAGTCACGGCTTATCATTATGAAGAACGTGCAATGTCTCAGTTTGAAGATCAAAACGAGACGTTATACCAGACCGGTGTGAAGTCACAATTTTATGGCTCCTTATCTAATCCGACGACGCGGCTAGTAAATAACGTTACGTTCTCAGTCATAGCTATGATCGGTAGTGTTATGGTAATTCAGGGTCATTTCACGGTAGGGGATCTATCCAGTTTCTTGATCTTCTCCAACTTCTTCGCTAAGCCTTTTAATGAAATAACTGGTGTGATTACACAGCTTCAATCGGCAACTGCCTCTGCACAGCGGATCTTCGCCATTCTCGATCTAACGCCAGAACCAGCTGATTCTAAGGACTCCAAAATCATGAGCACAAGTCAAGGAACCATTACCTTCGAAAAAGTATCCTTTTCTTATCATCCAGAACGTCCCTTGATTAACGATTTCAGTCTAGAAGTAAAGCCCGGTACCCGAGTTGCGATTGTAGGTCAGACTGGAGCGGGGAAGACAACGCTGGTAAACCTGCTCATGCGTTTCTACGATGTGGACCGTGGGTCCATCAAGATAGATGGTGTGGATATTAAGACAATTACCCGTGACAGCCTGCGACGTAATTTTGGGATGGTGCTGCAGGATACTTGGCTCTTTGGGGGCACGATCAGAGATAATATTGCTTATGGAAAACCTGGGGCTACAGAGGAAGAAGTCATCGCTGCTGCTAAAGCGGCTAATGCGCATAGCTTTATTAAACGTCTGCCTGAAGGGTATGATACGAAGGTCAGTGGCTCAGGGGATAATCTCTCCCAAGGACAGAAGCAGCTGCTTACCATTGCACGAGTAATGCTTGTAGATCCGCCTATGCTTATTTTAGATGAGGCTACAAGCAGTATTGATACATTGACTGAGGTACGAATTCAGAAAGCTTTTCTGACTATGATCGCTGGTCGGACCAGCTTTGTGATTGCCCACCGATTGTCAACGATTCGGGAGTCGGATCTCATTCTTTTCATGAAGGATGGAGATATTGTGGAGAGTGGTACGCATGAGGGGCTCCTAGCCAGCGGCGGATATTACGCACGATTATACAATAGTCAGTTCGCGACAGCGTAGACTTTATGATTAAAAGAAGCATTCGGACCCCAATTTTGGGTGCGGATGCTTTTTTGTTGTTAGTAACACGGTATATACTGTTCTAAAATGAAACCGGAGGTGGTTCCCTTCGTATCCTTAAATATGCAAATATTAGGGAGGGAATTCATTACAATGTCAATGTTTAAACGAATGCTCGCGAGCGCCGGAATTGGAGCGGCTAAGGTAGATCTCATACTCCATCAAGATTTCGTGAACGCAGGTGATACGATTAGTGGTACCGTCCAAATTCAAGGCGGGCGAGTGGATCAGGAGGTCGATGACGTCTACGCATTCGTTAAGACGCGTTATTTGAAAGAACTGAATGATAAGAAGATGGAAGTGGAAGCGACGATATCCAAATTCCTGTTAGCAAGTAAATTCAAAGTAGATGCTGAGCAGGTCTATGAATTTCCCGTCTCATTCCAGCTTCCGGCGATAACGCCAGTGACATTAGGTAGATCGCCAGTTTGGATTCAAACCGGACTTGATATTAAAGAGGCAATTGATCCAAAGGATCAGGATTATCTTCAAGTAGGCCCTCATCCATATTATGCCATTATTTTGGATGCGATGAATCAGCTCGGATTCCGTATTCGTGAAGTGAATTGTGAATATTCACCGCGCTATGGCAGGATCAATGGCTTAGATTTTGTTCAAGAATTTGAATTCGTTCCCCTCTCACAGTTCCGGAACCAACTAGACGAATTAGAAATCATTTTCTTTCCAAATGAGGATGGCATTGAATTACTTCTGCAGATTGATCGCAAGGCACGTGGTTTAGCTGGGTTGTTCGCCGATGCGCTTGATACAGATGAGAGTTTTGTGAAAATACGCTTCGATCACAATCAACTTGCTTACGGAGTTGACTATGTAGCTGATCAACTGCTGGCAACGATCCATAAGTACGTATAAACGAATGGAATAGGATTATATAAGAGAGGGGAGAACCCCTCTTTTTTCGTTTTTTATAAAGAAAAATTTATTTATATGAAGGTATGAACTAAATGGACAAGATAAACGTACTATAGTAAAACTATCCTAACAACGTATGAAACGGTAGGCATTGATTACATGATGAAAGTTACTAATACGTACATGAACGGAAAGGGAGTGCTCAAATGCTGACAATAAAACATTTTACCAAGAGCTACAAGGGTGGTAAGAAGGCAGTAAATGACTTGAATTTAGTGGTTGAGAAAGGCGATATTTATGGCTTTATTGGTCATAACGGTGCGGGGAAAACAACGACAATTCGGGCAGTGGTAGGTGTTCTTGATTTTGAGGAGGGGGACATCGAAATTGGTGGATATTCTATCAAAAAAGATCCTTTAGCCTGCAAAGCGATTACTGCGTATATTCCAGATAATCCAGATCTATACGATCATCTGACAGGCATTCAATACTTGAATTTTATTGGTGATCTTTTTAGTGTATCGAAAGCAGATCGGGAGTTGTTGATTAAGAAATATGGTGATGAATTTGAAATTACATCTCATTTGGGGGATTTAATCTCCTCGTATTCTCATGGTATGAAACAGAAGCTCGCGATCATCTCAGCACTAATACATAAACCGAAGTTATTAGTGCTGGATGAGCCCTTTGTGGGACTTGATCCAAAAGCGGCACACACGCTAAAAAAAACCATGACGGAGATTTGCAGTCAGGGCAGTGCGATCTTTTTTTCGACGCATGTACTGGATGTGGCCGAGAAGCTTTGCAATAAGATTGCCATTATTAAAGCGGGTGAGTTGATCACCCACGGCAAGACAGAAGAGGTGAAGGGTGACAGTAGCCTTGAAGATGTATTTTTGGAGTTGATTAAGCATGATTAATATCTGGAGATTGACGAAGATTCAGCTGATTTCTTCCTTTGGGTTAAATAAGGCCTTGCATACACATGATGTGAAAAAAAGACGCAAAATGCTTTGGCTGAGCATCGGGATCCTAATTGGAGTTGTCATGATGGCTCTGGTTTCATTTGGTTATAGCTATATGATAGCAGAGACCCTTGAACAGATTGGCCGGCCAGAGCTGCTGCTTGCGATAATGATGGCAGTTACTTGCTTAATCGGATTTTTTACAACGATTTATAAGGCAAGTGGTGTATTATTTGGCTCCAAAGACTACGATCTCGTAATGTCGCTGCCAATCAAAACGAGTCATATTGTAGCAAGTCGGGTGGCTCAGCTTTATGTGTTAAACCTATTCTTCTCTTTGATGGTGATGGTACCTGCAGGCATTGTTTATGCAATAAAGCTGAATCCCGGCGTTCTATATTATTTGTATTTTTTGATTACGCTGTTATTTATTCCATTAGTGCCGATCATTGCTGCAACGATTATAGGTGCTCTGATCAGCTGGGTTTCCTCAAGATTTAAAGGAAGTCGTATAATAACTCTCATCCTAACTTTTGTTGTAATTATTGCTTTAATTGTTGGTTCAGGTCAAATAAATGGTAATAATCCACAATTACTTGCGGATATGAGCGCTCAAATCGCTGATCAAATATACAATTTGTATCCTTTGACGCTTATGTATGTAAATGCGGTTTGCTCGTTTCAAATGGATTCCTTAGTACTGTTTATTGCGATTTCGCTGATTTCTTTTATGCTGTTTACCATGGTACTTGGCAGTAAATATAAAGCGATACACACAGGTCTTACGACTTCTTTTTCAAACAATAAATATCAAATGAAATCACTTACAGTATCCTCACCGCTTTACACATTGTATAAAAAAGAGCTGCGTCGCTATTTTAGTTCTTCTATATATGTACTCAACACGAGTATAGGAATGGTTATGTTACTTGTATTGGCGATCGCTTTACTGTTCGTTAGTGCAGAGCAACTAGGACAACTCGTTGAGATACCAGAACTTTCAAATTATCTGAATCGGCTGGCTCCACTGTTTGTTTCCGTTTTTGTAACTTTAAGCTGTACGACATCCAGTTCCATATCGCTCGAAGGTAATAATATTTGGATTTTAAAAAGCGCACCTGTGCCGACATTAACGATATTGCTAAGTAAAATCGCAGTGAATCTTACGATTACCGTGCCGATTGTAGTTGTCAGTAGTGTGCTCCTCATGATATCTCTAGGTACCGGATGGATGGAAAGCTTGTTATTACTGGTTATTCCCGTCTTATATGCTTGCCTTACTGCAATGATAGGTGTGCTCGTTAACTTGAAGTTACCTAAACTGGAGTGGACAAATGAAGTATCGGTAGTCAAACAAAGCGCATCCGTCTTAGTGGCGTTATTGATAGGGTTTATAAGCTTACTGATTCCTTTCGGTTTGAGTCTTCTTCTAGCCGATCTGAATAGTAATCTCGTTTTGTTAGGTCTTGGAATGTTGATATTAGTGGTGTGTGGTGCGATGTATCGATATATTAAGTCAAAAGGGGAGCTTTTATTTCGGGCTCTTTAAAGAGTAAGGGCATTCCAAAAGCCGGAATTGGCTACTGGGATGCCCTTACTGCATTTCTTGCTACGCATTGGCCAACTGTTCTATACCCCGCACTAATATTTTCAGACCTGTGTGAAACATCTTGTCAGAGCCTATTTCATTGAAGATATTGTTCTCGTACATCCGCTTTATAACATTAGGACCCTCTCCGTTTAAGCGCTCAAGGGATTGTTTAAATACCTCTCTAGCATCCCCGAGGACTCCATTTTTCATGGCTACGTCAATTCGATCCTGTTCATACTTGTCCAATTCGAAAGAGATCACATAGTTTAACACGCTTGAGATTATAGAGAACTTATCACTGTCGGTTAAAGGCAGCGGCTCCACAATCTGTAGCAACGTATTCAGCAAAGCTAGATAGTCTGGTTCCGAAGGTAATGTTCTCATCAAGAGCTGAGCGGAACAAGGATATTTATGTAAAACACCTCGAATTTGGTCCGCAAAATGAAACAATTGATCATTCCATTCCCCTTCGAGAGAGGCAGATTGTAGGGTTTCTTTTGCTACTTCATTGGCAAGTGTCTGAAAAATACTCTGCTTGCTCTTAAAATGCCAATAAAGTGATGCAGCTTGTATATTTAGTAGTTCTGCTAATTTCCTCATACTGAAAGCCTCTATACCGACATTATCTAACAGCTCCCAAGAAGCTTTGATTATATCTTGTTCGGTGATTTGTAGATTTTTGATTCTCATCGAAATGACCTCCTGTTCCTATCTTCCTTTATCTTAATCCATCCACGAGGGTTGGTCTACCAGCGTTAGATTAATATGCGTCACATTTGAACAGTTGAAGCGATCAGATAATAATCTTACACCGTTAGATATTTCTGTTTACAGTCTATTATTCCGGTGCTATATTAATCTTACTGTGTTAGTTAAAAGGCGAGGCGGATTAGTGAGGAAGTTCCTGATAGAAATTTTGTTGAAAAAATCTAAGAGGATGTGTAAAGAACATGATGAATCCAGAAGTGAAAATATCCCAGCCAGTCACAAAAGAATTCTCCATAAAGGCAATATTCCCAGTAATTCTGGCACTAATAACAGGGATGTTATTAGTTATGCTCGACAGTACTATTATGAACGTAGCTATTCCACAACTTGAAAAAACCTTTGCAACCAGCTTAAAGACCATTCAGTGGGCGATTACTGGTTATACCCTAGCGTTATCTGTAGTTATCCCATTAGCCGGTTGGTTTTCGGATAAATTTACGGCTAAAAGAGTCTTTTTAGCTTCAATTGTATTGTTTACAATGGGTTCCGTATTATGCTCACTGGCAAAGTCACCGACAGAGCTGATTATTTTTCGCGTAATACAGGGGTTAGGAGGAGGGATGATTGCGCCAATCGGCATGGCAATGTCTTTCAAAATTGCACCTCCTGATAAAAGAGGGTCTATTATGGGCTTGCTCGGACTACCGATGTTGATTGCGCCTGTGCTGGGCCCTGTACTGTCAGGATGGCTGTTGGAATACGCAAGCTGGCACTGGATTTTCCTTATTAATGTTCCGATTGGTGTTATTGCGATGATCGTTGGCATTAAGTTTCTTCCGGTTACAGAGAAAGGGAAAAAGGTCAATCTGGATATTTGGGGTGTGATTTTATCTCCGCTAGCGTTCTCTAGCTTGGTGTTCGGGGTTCACAGAGGGGGAGTAGACGGATGGGGTGACAAATATACGCTTATTACTCTTATGTTCGCCATCATTACGCTTACTCTGTTTATTTTTGTGGAGCTGCGCCAAAAAGAACCGTTATTGGAGCTTCGTTCTTTCCGTTCGTTTGAATTTAGTAAAGGTATGATTCTGACCTGGATTAATCAATTCGCCTTATTTGGCTCGATTCTGTTAATCCCTCTATTTTTGCAACTGGTCAGAGGTTTTTCTTCTTTCGAATCTGGATTGATGGTCATTCCCCAAGCGATAATATCCTTTGTCGGCATGATCATCGGTGGAAAATTATTCGATAAATACGGCGCTCGCCTTCCTGTATTCTCTGGTCTTGTGCTGTTATCAACCGGACTCTTTCTTTTAACACGCTTGCAAAATGATACAAATGTATATGTTATGATCAGCTATCTCGCCATTATGGGATTAGGTCAAGGATTATCTACTATGCAGCTCGGTACACATGTACTTAAGGCAGCCCCAAAAGATTTGATTAGCCGTGTAACACCACTCACAGCATCCGCTCAACAAATTATTGGTTCCTTTGCCGTTGCAATAATGTCTGGATTATTGACATCCAATATTGCTTCTTATAAGAGTCAAACGAATATAGGTGGTGTTGATGTTCAAGCGATGGTCGCAGGATTTCATGATACGTTTCTAATTTCAATGGCTTTGGCACTTTGTGGTATGGTAATCAGTCTTTTCCTTCGAAAACAGAAAAACTGATCTTTTCACACGCTACCAATATTTTAGCAATGTTTATAGCATCTATCCTTGGTATAATTCGAAGATTGATAACCAAGGGGGAATCTCTAGCCCGTGAAAAGTATATTAGCTAGACTTGCTATAACGACACTTGCTTTTGTGCTCGTAGCTGGAGTATTTATTCAACATATATCGGCTGATGATGAGGCACCTTTTAAGGATATAGATACTAGTTATGCTAAAAATGAAATCATAGATTTGTATCACCGCAACATATTAACCGGCACAACGGCGACAAGCTTTTCACCTACTCAATCAATTACTAGAGCGGAATTCATCACGGTTCTAGACCGTCTGCTACAGCTAAGTCCCACAGTTAGTCCAGTCTCTCCATATACCGACGTAGCGAAGAGCGCTTGGTATTACGGCTGGATACAGGCAGCTGTTCAGCTTGAGCTGGCTAACGGAACTTCGGCAACTACTTTCGCGCCAGCAAAAGCAGTTACCAGGCAGGAAGCGGCTGTATGGATGGCCAAAGCTTTAAAGCAAACAAACCATACTTCTGCTCTAACTTCGTTCAATGATCGAAATGAAATTGCTAGCTGGGCAAGATCAGCTGTTGCTACTGTAAATGATCTGGGTTTAATGAAGGGGGATAATCGCAAGAATTTTCGGCCCTCTGATCCTATTACTAGACAGGAAACGGCCGTCCTCATGGACCGAGTGCTGCAAAATGAGAGTTGGGCAGCAGAACTTGAAGATGAGCCCGAGGATCGCATCGTTATAGGCTGGCAATATGGGCAGACGACGGCACAATACGAAAATACGGTTCTGAAATCCAACGTTAACACCTTATCACCACGGTGGTATTATGTAGGAAGTACAGGCGCAGTAACGGATTCAACGGATGCTTCGCTGATCACATGGGCAAAGAAGAATAATAAGAAAATATGGGCGATGGTAGGCAATCGATCGGATCAAGAAGCGACCCATCAAATGTTGTCGAGTTCAGCCACAAGGAATACGGCAGTAAATCAATTAGTAGCTTTAGTGAGCAAATATAGATTAGATGGACTAAACATTGATTTTGAGAATGTAGCCCCTGACGATCATGAGTATTTGACCTCGTTCATTACATTATTAGCTGAGAAAATGCATGCTCTTAACGCGACGCTGTCGATAGACGTCTCTCCCGATCTTGGAACAGATTGGACAGATGCTTTTGACTACGCTGCACTAGGTAAGCAAGTGAACTATATGGTGATGATGGGTTATGACGAACATTATGACGGGAGTAAACTTCCAGGGCCCAATGCTTCTATTCCTTTTGATCAACATGCAGTGGATACTGTACTAAAGGACGTACCCAGCCATAAGGTTATATTGGCACTGCCTTTATATAATCGTGACTGGACATTGAATCCGAATGGTACGGTTTCATCTTCAAAGTATATCTCGCTTCCGGAGCAAAATCAGATTATTAGTAGCTATGGAATGAAACCCGTATGGAATGAGACTTTAGGACAATATGTGGCCAACTATTCGAAGCAGTCCATAAAGCACACGATCTGGATTGAGGATGGCCGTTCATTCATAGCAAAATACGACTTAAGCGTTAAGAACAATCTAGCCGGAATTGCTTATTGGTATATAGGTGGAGAAAGCGCAGATATATGGTCTAGCGTAAGTAATGCAGAGAAATTTTACGATTATACGTTTTAAAAAGAAAGACTGGATGCATATAGCTATCTTGCTATGGCATTCAGTCTTTGTATTTGGTTATCACAGCGCCACGACCGCGTGTTAGAGTGAAAGCTCGGCACCCAACAGATACACTTTAAATCTGTGTTTTAGTCATTATAAAATCTATTTGTTCTTCATTACCCATATAGAAAGAGTGAGTCCCTGTTTGAACGAAGTTCATTTTTTCATAGAATTTAATTGCATTCTCATTTTTTTCCCAAACGCCTAACCAAACCTTTTCTTTATTATGATCTTTTGCTATGTCTAAAGCCTTATTTATCAGGTATTTACCTAGTCCACGTTTATGAAATTTCCCCCTGATATAAATCCTCTCGATTTCAAGCGAATCATTACCCATTTGTTCTGATTGGGCATCATTAAAGTTTAGCTTTAAATACCCTGCAACTTCCTTATTCAAAAAAATAAAATAGAATTCTGAACAATTATTTAATAATTCTTTTTCTAATTGTTTTAAATTAAAAGCATGATCTAAGTAAGCTTCCATAATTGCAGGTGTGTTTTGATTCTGAAATGTATCGTTAAATGTTTCAACACTAATTTCTTGGAGTAACTCTAAATCTTCCAACGTACACCTTTTTATATTTATGTTCATTTTTATTTGTCCTCCGTTTACTAAGTCAATAATCAATACTCTCTTTTGTTTCCTTTTTTGACTAACTCCCAGTCTTTTTCTACATTTTTTCTGACTCTCTGAAGCAAGATAAATATATTTTCTACTTCACTCTCAGAGAATCCAGATAATGCGACCTTATTGGAATGATCGTTTTCCCTTTTTATGTAAGGGTACAAAGTATCCCCTTTGTCTGTAGGAAATAGTTTTTTTATTTTTTTATTTTGATTGTCTTCTTTCTTTTCAATAAATCCATTTATTTCTAATTTCTTAATTGCACGTGAAGCTGTTGTTCGATCTACTTTTATCATCTCAGCTAACTTTTCTTGAATTATTCCTGGGTTTTCACATATTCGAATAAGGTACAAATATTGCCCTTTTGTAAGGTCATGTTCTGCAAATTCTATATTGCTTATTGAATCTAATGCCCTAGCTATCATTCCAATTTCACGTAGGATTTCCTTCATAAATAACTCCTTAACGCATATTTTGTTGTAAATGCAATAAATAATATGTATTAACTTATCTCATTTTTGTTGCATTTGCAATAAAAAAATAAATAAAATCATTGTGAGTAAAGTGAAGCATGACTTCTATAGTATTAGAAATATATAAAACTAGCCCATGGTATTTCACTATTTGGTATTACCGCGTAAATGGTAGTCCCCTCGTTATTGAATGGTTTTCCAGCTATATCAGCAAACAACTCGTTCTGGCCAAAGTCTGCATTTCGTATTTCATTAATTAAGGTGAGTTTTGTGAAACAATGTTCCCATAGGTTATAGCATAGGGAGGAGTGCCTCCGGTAGTACTCCAGCGCGGAGCAGGATGTCAAAGTCCAGCTGTGCCTTGATGATCCTCATTTTTAAATCTCTCCTGAAAAAGAAAATGCCCCCTCGAATAGGGGGCTTGTTGTTACGTCACGAAAATGATAAATGTCCTACATTTTGATTGACCATCTACTTATTAAATATAAGGGGATTAGAAGTGGACCGAAGGGTGATTATCGCGAATTTGATTGCGCACATTTCAGGGGCTGCACGTTATTAGTTTGATGCCGCATATTTCGCTGCTTCATTAAACGAGTATAGGAACATCGAATTCGAACGCGGTTTTCTGATGACGAAAGAACAGGCATTGGAAATTTCGAAAAAATCCTATGACAGCATCATTGAGGTTCTTGAAATGATGAAAGCAAACCCTGCACGATTACTGGAACAGCTGTATTTGGATTATCCGGCGTTCGACTTTGTCTCTTTGAACAATCGATTCACCGTCCTAGAAATGCTATATACATCGCAAAAATGAGGAAGGGATATTTGGTGTGGGATTGAACTTAATTCACCATAATAAGGCCACCCGGAAGGATGGCCTTACAACTTGCCCTTAGAGAAAGTGCGGAGAAGCGAACCATAAGTGACGGCGAAATTTGCGAGTCACGATACCGGCTCAAGAAGGCCGTCTACAGAAGACCAATTTAAGTTGCCAATGGTATGTCTTTAAGCTCTTATCCTTTTAGTGAGCCGGACGTGATGCCGTTAATGATATATTTTTGCATGAAAATATAGAACAGGATGAGTGGAGCGACCGCTAAGAGCATCATCGGGAAAAAATTCGTCCAGTCGGTCGAGAATTGCCCAATATTGCGGAATACTTCTAGGAGTAATACGCCCTTTGAACGGGATTGCAAGAACAACAACGGCGTCATGAAATCATTCCACACACCAAGCGTATTCAAAATCGCTACAGTGGCAATTACCGGCATAAGCAGCGGGAACACAATCTGCAAGAATGTTCTCCAAACCCCACAGCCGTCTACCCTTGCCGCTTCTTCCAGTTCAAATGGAACGGCAGAACCGATAAAGCTTTTAATTAAAAAGATAGAGAACGGGAGGTTGTAACAAATTTCAATAAGAATAACACCCGTGTGAGAATTCATAAGCCCGAGCTGGGCTACCTGTTTATAAAGTGCCAGGATCCCCATTTGATACGGTACCATCATCCCAACCATGAATAAAAGGAACACGATCCGATTGAAATGGCTCGTGCGTCGTACCAAGCTGTATGCAGCCATCGCGGAAAACATAACAATACCCGAAACCGAGGAAATCGTAATGATAAGATTGTTTCCTAACACATGAATGTAGTTCATTGCCTTAAAAGCGCGAACGTAGTTGACGAACGTGATGTTAACTGGAAGACCCATTGGATGAGAGACCGCATCAGCCGGGGTCTTAAAAGTCGTAATGATCAAATAGTAAATAGGGATCAAAAAAATTGCACCTAAGACGAGCAAGAGAATTTCCGTGACGGCAGTTCCTTTTGTATATCGGTTCATGATTACCGCCGCTCCCACATTTTGATTAGAGTAAAGTGAATAAAGGTGATGAAGCCAACGAGGATAACGAAGACGATACCGAATGCGGCTCCGTAACTATAGAAACCTTCACTGAGCCCTTTCTTGATCATGAGTGATACGATTGTTTCCGTTGAATACCCTGGGCCACCGCCAGTCAAGGCATAAACAATATCAAATACCTTCATGCCGTTTATCATCCCCATAACCGTATTGAAAGTGATCGCTGGAAGCAGTAGAGGTAGCGTGATATAGCGGAACATTTGCAGCCCGCTCGCTCTGTCGATCTTCGCCGCTTCATAATAATCTGTGGAGATGCTCTGCAAGTTGGCCAAATAAATAACCATCGTGTAACCAACCCACTGCCATACGGAGGCGATGATGACCGAATAGAGTGCAAGATGCGGGTCTCCGAGAAAATTGATGCGTTCAAAGCCAAGAGCAACTACAAGTTGATTAATCAAGCCGAAGTCGGAGGGTGAGTACATAAAATTCCAAAGAAAACCGATAACTAATACGCTGAACACCGCAGGAAGGAAGAAAGCAGCCCGCAGCAGATTTTTTGTTTTTAATCTTTTATTGAGAAAGACCGCTAATGGAATGGCTAGCAAATTCTGTCCGAGCATAGCGAGTACTGCATAGATTAAAGTATTTTTAATACCTGTCAAATAGATTGAATCTTTAAATAGAGCGATATAATTTTCTATACCAACAAATTTTACAACAACTGGATGCACATCCGACCAATTTGTAAAGCTGTATAAAGCAGTTTTTATCGTCGGAAATATGAAAAAGGTACAATAAATAAGTAAGGCAGGAAGCAGAAGCAGAACATAATTGATTTCTCGTTTGAAAAAGTTTGGTTTGTTCATGCGCAACAACCTTTAGCTTATAGGATGTACAAGGGGCAAAGCGCTTTGCCCCTTGTAATTTATACGACCTATTTAGATT